>JBPCWB010000227.1:0-6013 GCA_051009955.1 Hyphomicrobiaceae bacterium
GTAACATCAGCCCTCAAGCACACCAATGATGCGCCCGAGAGTGCCGGCCTCGATATCTGCCGGCACCCGGACCATGCGACCGTTACCGAGTGCAATCTCAACGACACAGGCCTTGGCCTTGGCAGGCAACGGATGTGGCTCACCTTTATCGTCGCAAAGTTCAGAAATCGTGACCGGCAACAGCGCCGGTGCTGCTTTGCCACTCAGTTCCTTCTTCCAACGATAAAGCAATGCTGGCTTGATGCCATGACGTCGCGCGACTGCCGATACGTTCGTGCAAGGCACCGAAGCCTCCTTCACGATGGCAAGCTTCTCTTCCCGGCTCCACCGCCGGCGGGTGTCAGCAACGATCTCAAACTGGCGTTCGAAATTATCTCCAGACATAACCATTAGACAAATTTCCTCCTATCACTTGGACCATGAGGAAAACTGTCACTTACAATTCAAACAAGGCGGTCTTCACCGGACGCGTACTGAACAATCGCCAACACGACAACACTGAACACGACGGATCAAGCTAAGGTCCTACACACTGCGCTGCGGGCGTGAGGTGTGGCGGCAGTGCTGGAGCAGTGGGACGGACACCATGGATCCGAGGTGCGGACGATTACAGTGATTGATGGACGTATTCGCTGTCCTACACACGCGTCAGTAGAGCCGGTCCTGGCCGACAGCATAGAAGTGGCATTGACAATGAGGGGCCCGATGAATGGTCTCGCAGCAGCTGCATGGCAACCTGAATCGCCGCGTACCGATTGCCCTGAATTGCCTCAGTGCATTATTCCAGCGCTTCAGGGGAGTCTTTGCGAGACCCAGGTGCCGATAACAGTGGCGCACAGCAACTCTTTTCCGACGGCGACGGATTACTGCGAACCCAGTTAGGTGCAGCGATTATGTCAGCTAACGGTCAGCCAACATTCATTTGTTGGCAGGGCCAATTCGATCGCGTCAAGTCGCATACACATGCTCGGGGCAGTACTGGAACTGCATGAGTTCCACATGAGTTGCGTCCGAAGCCAAGAGCCTGAGTATTACAAATGCTTCATGCTCAGCATTACAGCTGGCGTCGGCTGGTCTTGACACCAGCCATTGAATATCGTTCACCAAAAGGAAGTTTGGCGGCAACCTGGGCGGGGGCACACCGAGTTATCGGATTGGCATCAAAACACCCGCACCCAACATCACGCGGGCCATTACTTGTATGTCTTTTTCTTACGGCCCTCTTCTCGGACTTGAACTTTCTCACGCCGGCCATCGCTATGCGTAATGCTAATCCCGAACCATTTCCGGCGAACGTCATTATAATGAGCTTCCGGATCGTATATCTTTGATGCCAGTCGTAGATCCTGCGCCGTCAACCGCCCCGTTGCCACGACGACCGTATAGGCGTTCACAGTAAGATTGCGGCGGTTCGTTGCCAACAGAATCTGTGAGTCAACCAATTCCTCTTCCGCATCGAGGACATCGAGCAGTGTCCGCTGCCCAACCTTCTCCTCTTTGCGAACACCTCTGAGCGCGGTCCGGTTAGCATCGACCTGGCGTCGCGCCGCCCTGACCTGTGCCTGTGCCGCGATCATCTGTGCCCACGAGGTAGTCGCATTCTCCACCGCTCCGATACGCGCCCGTGTAACCAGTTGGATTGCGCGCACGTGCAAGTGCTTGGCCTGCCGCACCCGTGAACTCACGTCGCCACGCTGATAGAGCGGTACGGTGAGCGTACCCACGACCAGACCGGTTTCCGTCTGTTCCGTACTCGAATCGCCACCACCAATGTAGTCATTCGAGTAGCTCGCATCCAAGTTGAGCGTCGGAAGCAATTCACCCGTGATTTCGTAGACGTCGAACCGCGCAGCCTGTTCATTGTAGAGCGCGGCGACAACTTCGGGATTTTCGCGTTCTGCGCGCGACTTAGACGATTGCAAGTTTTTAGGCAGCAGACGTCGGGGCACCGACGCGCCGCGCAACCGGCCTGGTTTGTGTCCAATAACTCGCAAGTAGTTGGCGCGGCTGCCCCTCAGATTTGCGCGCGCCAAATCCAGGTCAGCCACCGCTCCCTCACGCCTGGCGCGGGTTTGCGAGACGTCTGTCACAGTGACTTCGCCAGCCCTAAAACGCTTTTGAGTGGCCGTGACCACGCCAGAGAGCACGCGCAGGTTTACTTCCCGAAACCGAACGATCTCCACATCCCGCACGACATTCATATAGGCGGTTACCGCTTCGAGCAGCACCGTTTGCTCGGTCGTGCGTAGCGTTTCACGTCCTGCGCGCACACGCGCCTCGGCGGCGTTTACCGCGTTTCTTGTGCGAAACCCTCGAAATATCTGCTGGTTCAGGTTCACTGAGTAGCCAGCCGGAAAGGAAGTACCTTCGCCAATTGTTGTGTCCGCCACTTCCGGGCTGGTGTTGGTCTCCTCAATCGCGGCGTTCGCCGTCGCCGTAATCAGAGGACGGTAGTTGGACTTGGCTTGAGGCACACCCTCATCAGTAGCGCGCAGATTAGCACGCTCAGCATCTAGATCCGGATTATATTTGTAAGCCGATCGCATGGCTTGCCGCAGAGATTCGGCATTTGATGAATCGTGCGCACCCCCGGCCAGGCACAAGGCGGCGACCAACATCCATCGTAGATGGAACTGCGATCGGCCAGACGCTCGCGCCAAATTTGTTGCAATGCTCACCAACACGATTATTACCTTTTGCCGCCCCTAGAAAGATCGCATTCAACACGCAATCAAATTTGTCTACCACTAGACATTTCGATCAAGTGAAATAGACAACTCCCCGTTCGAAGTTGGTTACGGTACACCCTTAACTGACTCGATTATGAACTCAATGGATTGTTGCCCGAGCCTTGTCATTCGGTCGAATAGCGTGACAGACAATCCACAGTCGGAACAAATGATCATGTGTTGCACAAATTCAAACGCGCCTTTTGAAGGTCGTATTGCCGCACATTGAGCGAAATCTCCAGGAAATGATATGCGTGGCCTCTCGTCAGTGCCGAGCAAGTGCCAAGCAAGTACCGAGGATACCACATGAACATTCTTACAAATTCGTAGATTTCTGAAACCCTCCACTGTAATCTTCGTAAATGTTTGACCGCGGCGTGGGTGAGATGCCCGGCAGAGATCTTGGCTGCCAGAAGCGTTCACCTACGCAGAACGCCACCTGCCCCAAAATCGCGGCTCGATTTGAAGCGTACCACTTTGGTCTCGCTTGAGGAGGTGCTGCAATGTGCCGGGTCGGCAACGATCGGGTTTGTGTTGTCCAGCAGATGTCAATTGGTTGGATGTGATTGCTCGCTGCGCCGCGCCGGCGATTTTGACCGTACCGACAGTCGGTTGATGAGTAAGCGGTGCGCTGCCCCCACCTTGTTGTTGATCTCGTCTGCGCAGAGGCTGTCGTGCCATGGAGCGGGACGAGCACGATCGTTACAACCTTAATGTTGACCTTAGTGATGACACTAAGGTCAAAAGGGTCGAGCCGTTGCGGCGGGTCGAAGTGATCACGGGTGTCGAGCGTCGGCGTAATTGGTCGACAGATGAGAAGCTTTCGATCGTCGGCGAGAGTATGGTCGACGGTGTCGTTATTTCCGATGTCGCACGGCGCCATGGTCTCAGGCCGCAGCAGCTGTTCGCTTGGCGCTCACAATTTAAGGCCCGGGCGGCGGAGTTTCTAGAACAACGAGCGCCAGCGTTTGCTCCTGCGATCGTTGATGATACGGGAGCGGCAACGGACCAGTCGACGCAGTCATCCGAGCATTCAAGTGCACCAGTCCCATCGATTGAAGTCACCGTTGGTCGTGCACGGATTGTCATTCGCGGTGCTGTCGATCAACGCACACTTGCCGCTGTGCTGAAAGTGTTGAAGGGGCAGGTGTGATTGTCCCGCAAAGTGGTGTGCGTGTACTGGTCGCGACCAGGCCGGTGGACTTCCGCAAAGGTATCGATGGGCTTGCCGCTCTGGTGCAGGAGCATCTGAGGCTCGATCCCTTCACCGGCACGGTGTTCGTGTTCCGGGCCAAACGGGCAGACCGCGTGAAGTTGCTCGTCTGGGACGGCAACGGCCTGGTCATGATCTACAAGCGCCTGGATGAAGGCAAGTTCCGTTGGCCTCGGATCGAAGACGGCGTGATGCGCCTGTCACCGGCACAACTCTCAGCACTTCTTGAAGGCATCGACTGGGCACGTGTCCACAGCCGCCGTGTCCAGCGGCCAACAGCCGTGCAGTAATCGACGCGCAAAGTTCGTGGAATGCTGGTCGAAAGGACGGCAAATCAGCTTTGCTTGGCCGCATGATGATCACTCCCGACGATCTTCCTAATGATGTCGCAACCTTGAAGGCTATGGTGTTGGCTCAGCGCGCTGAGAACGACCGCCTGGCAACCGAACGCGAGCGCCTGGCCCACGAGGAGCAGGTTCTTACCGCTGAAGTGCATCGCCTTGAAGCACAGAACGCACGCCTCGACCACATTGTCTCCGTTCTGCGCCGATCTCAGTTCGGACGGCGTTCCGAGAAGCAGATCAGCGACGACCAGATTGCGCTGGCGCTCGAAGACATCGAGACGGATCAGGGTGTCGAGGATGCCGCAGCAGAAATGAGCGATGCCATCGTCAAGCGTGAAGGCATCAATAACCGGCGTGCTAATCGCGGTCATCTTCCAAAGCATCTGCCGCGCGAAGAGATCGTCATCGAACCGGAAAACAAAGAATGCCCGTGCTGCGGTGGTGATCTGCATGTCATCGGCGAGGACGTCTCCGAGCGCCTTGACCGCATACCGGCAAAGCTGAAAGTGATCGTCACGCGGCGGCCGAAGTATGCCTGCCGATCATGTACGGATGGCGTTATCCAAGCACCGGCACCGGCAAGGCTGATCACCGGTGGCCTGCCGACTGAGGCGTTCGTCGCCGATGTACTGGTCTCGAAGTATGCCGATCACTTGCCGCTCTACCGTCAGTCTCAGATCCTGGCCCGCGAAGGTATCGAGATCAACCGCTCCACACTTGCCAACTGGGTCGGCTTCGCGGCTTTTGAGCTGGCGCCGTTGCACGAACGTTTGATGGAGATCATCAAAGCATCACCGAAACTGTTTGCCGATGAAACACCTTGCCCAGTGCTTGATCCGGGGCGTGGCCGGACCAAGAAAGGTTATCTATGGGCGGTTGCCCGCGATGATCGGCCATGGGGCGGCAGCGATCCACCTGCGGTGGCCTACATCTATGCACCGGGGCGCGGCGGCGAGCACGCCCAACGTATGCTGACCGGCTTTGCCGGTGTTCTTCAGGTCGATGGCTACGCCGCATACAACAAGCTCCAACCGGCGGTCACCCTGGCGCTGTGCTGGGCGCACTTCCGGCGCCGGTTCTATGACCTTGCTAAGGGCGGCAACGCTCCGATCGCGAAAGAGATCCTGCGCCGGATTGGTGAGCTTTACGATATCGAGGCCGAGATCCGTGGCCTAGAGGCGCAAGAGCGTTATGCCGCCCGGCAGGCCCGAGCCAAAGACCTCGTCGACGGCCTCGGGACGTGGCTGAAAGAGCAACTCGCCCGTGTTCCTAGGAGTTCCACGATTGCTAAGGACATGCGTTACGGCACCACCCATTGGGATGGACTTTGTCGCTATCTCGACGACGGGCGCATTGAAATGGACACCAACACCGTCGAGCGATCAATCCGACCGATTGCTCTCAATCGAAAGAATGCCCTCTTCGCCGGATCCGATGAAGGCGGCGCCAACTGGGCGATTATCGCCTCACTCATCGAGACCTGCAAACTCAATGACGTGAACCCGCACGCCTGGCTGACTGGCGCACTCACCAAGCTTGTCAATCACTGGCCGCAAAACCGTATCGATGACCTGATGCCATGGGCTTGCGACAACGCCGTCAAGGTGTGATTGGTGCATCGCTTACGCAACTCTGGAGCTCAAGCTATTTTCAGTCGCGCACAACTCACGAATGCAGCTGAAGACGTCGGGAAACAGAGCGGAGCGCCCATGGCCTGCCTCGAGAAG
>JBPCWB010000228.1:0-9001 GCA_051009955.1 Hyphomicrobiaceae bacterium
ATATCGTGCAGGAAAGGCAGCTGCCCAGCCTCCCCGATGTTTGGCGACTGCGGAGAGCTTTGCCCCGGCCTTTGCAGGGGGCCTCCGAGGAGCGAGACCATCAGTCCCGCCGCGATGAAGTTGAACATGATCGTCGTGATGACGACATGACTGCCGCGGTAGGCCTGCAGCCAGCCCGGGATCAGCGCCCAGAGCGCGCCAAAAAGCGCTGCTCCGGCGATCGCCAACGGGATCAACAGGATTCCGGGCAGCAGGCCGTCGAGGGCGAGGCAGACAACGACGGCGCCAAGCCCGCCCAGATAGGCCTGGCCTTCGCCCCCGATGTTGAACAGCATGGCCTTGTAGGCGACCGAGACGGCGAGACCCGTGAAGATGAAATTGGTTGTGTAGTAGAGGGTGTAGCCCAGGCTGCCGTCATAGACGAACGCACCTTGGATCATCACCGAGATGGCCTTGAACGGGTCCTCACCGATCAGAGCGATCACGACGCCCGAAACAAAAAAGGCGAGCGATAGGCTGAGGAGCGGGAGCAGGCCCAAATCGGCCCAGCGGGGAAGCGTGGTCATGCAGCGCTTGCCCCCTTCACACCGGCCATGAGCATGCCGATCTTGGCAATGTCAGCTTCGGCTCGTTCAAACACACCCCTGATTTCACCCTCATTCATCACTGCGACTCGATCCGATAGGGCAAAGATCTCTTCCAGTTCGACTGAGACGAGCAGGATCGCACAGCCCAGAGATTTCAGTTGTTCAATGCGGTCATTGATGAATTCAATCGCGCCAATATCGACCCCGCGAGTCGGCTGGCCGACCAGCAGGATTTTTGGCGCCGCTTCGATCTCGCGCGCGAGGATCAGCTTTTGCTGGTTGCCACCGGAGAAGCCGGCGGAGCGGAGCAGTGGGTCCGGTGGACGAACATCGAAGTCATCCATCAGCCCTTGACAATGGTCGGTGAGGACACTCGGGTTGATCAATTGGCCGGTCCCGGTCCCAGGGCCGTCATGATAGCCGAGAACCGCATTTTCCCGGGCCTCGAAAGGTAGGACAAGGCCGCGGTGGTGGCGGTCTTCAGGCACATGAGCGAGGCCGAGTTTGCGCATCTCTGCCGGCCCTGCGGGATGGGCACGGTCGATGATCCGGTTGTCGATGGTGATCCTGCCCTCCTGGATCGGCGTGATCCCAGCCAGGACATTCAGAAGTTCCGATTGGCCATTGCCGGAAACGCCGGCGATGCCGAGCACCTCGCCGCTGTAAAGCTCCAGCGAAACATCGTTGAGTCTTGGCACGCCGTCACTGTCACGCCAGGTTATGTTGTCGGCGTTCAGTGCCGGTTCGCCCCGGGTTGAGAGCGCCGGCTCCCGGGTCAAAGAGACTTCGCGGCCGACCATAAGTGCGGCCAATTCCTCGCCTGACGTTTCGGCCGTCTCGCGATGAGCTACCATCTTGCCGCCGCGCATGACCGAGACCTGGCTGGTCACGGCCATGATCTCGTTGAGCTTGTGCGTGATCAAGAGGATCGAGACGCCCTCGCTAGCCAGGCCCCGGAGGATATCGAAGAGCCCCTCGGTCTCCTCGGGCGTCAGCACGCCGGTTGGCTCGTCGAGGATCAAGACCCGGGCGCCGCGGCTGAGCGCCTTGATGATCTCCACCCGCTGCTGCACTCCCACGGGAAGTTCACCCACAATCGCAGTTGGATCGACCGTCAGGCCGTAGTCGTTCGACAGCCGCGCGAGCGCCTTGCGGTTTTCCTCCAATCCTTGATTGAGCATCAGGCCGCCTTCGGCGCCCAGCATCACGTTCTCGAGCACGGTGAAATTTGGGACCAGCATGAAATGCTGATGGACCATGCCGATACCGAGGCGGATGGCGTCGGCCGGCGAAGCAATCGCCACGGGCTGGCCGTCGACTTCGATGGTGCCGGCATCGGCCGTGTAGAAACCGTAGAGTATGGACATCAGCGTCGATTTGCCGGCCCCGTTCTCTCCGATGACGCCGTGGATTGCGCCAGGCCGAACCGTCAGGTCGACGGAGTCGTTGGCTAGGACCGTACCAAAACGCTTGGTGATACCCTGCATCAGGATCGCCGGGGTCATCGTGGGAACTCCGGATCGGCCGCGACCAGTTCGACCGTATTGCCTTCCGGATCTCGCGTGAGTATTCCGCGCCAACCGATCCATGCGAAGTGCTGGACGCGGTAGGGCTGGTCGAGATCGTCGTACCAGCGCATGACGGCCTCCTGCTCCTCCCAGCCGACGGACAAGGCGAGATGATGGAGCGAAGAGCCGGCGCCGGTGGCAGGGCGCGCTTGTGCCACCTGATGCAATTCGGGGCGTCCGGCCTGGGCGCTAAAGAGTGCCAAAACAGCGGTATGTCCTGCGTGACCATCGGCGATTTTGAAGAACGTTATGCCTTCGTCGCGATGTGAAAGGACTTCCAAACCTATCACATCGCGATAGAACGCCTCCATCGTATCCATATCGGCACAGCGGATCGCGATCTCGCCAAGCGCGCGGACCTGAAAGCCCCGGTCAGCCATCGCTTCGCGCCCCTCCGCTCTGTTCAGTGACGGCCGATCAGAAGGGACACTTGCTGTCGCTCTCGTAGTTGTGGACCTTGATCTTTCCGGAGAGGATCCCGGCCTTGGCTTCGTCGACAGCCGCGGTGATTTCTTTGGTCAGGAGCGGCTTGTTGTGCTTGTCGATCGCCCAATCAATCCCGCCTTCTTTGACGCCAAGGCTCACGACGCCAGGGGTAAACTTGCCGTCCTTTGCATCTTTGAAGGTCTGATAGGCGGCCACATCGACCCGCTTGAGCATCGAGGTCAGAACCGAGCCCGGTGCAATACCGTTTTGGTTTGAGTCGACGCCGATGGCGAGCTTGCCGGCATCGGCAACAGCCCGGATTACGCCAAGTCCGGTTCCGCCGGCCGCGTGGTAGACCACATCTGCGCCCCGGTCCATCTGCGCCCGGGCGAGTTCCGAACCTTTGTTCGGGTCATTCCAGGCGCTTGGCGTGCTGCCAGTCATGTTCTGCAGAACGGCTGAGGCTCCGGCTGCTTTCGCTCCCTGCACGTAGCCGCAGGCAAATTTGCGGATCAATGGGACGTCCATGCCGCCGACAAATCCGACTTTACCGGTCTTGGATGCCTTGGCCGCCGCAACACCGACCAGATAGCTGCCTTCGTCCTCGCGGAATGCATATTGGCGTAGGTTCGGCTGGTTGAGCCAGCTGACATCGATAATCGCGAATTGGACCTTGGGGTTGGCCTTGGCAACCGCATCGATTGCATCGGCTTGCGCGAAGCCGACGCCGAGGACGATCGTTGCCCCGCGCGACACCATGCGTCGCATCGCCTGCTCGCGCTGGGCCTCGTTGGTCACCTCGAACTCCATGACCTTGACGCCGGTTTCCTTCGTGAACTTCTTTACGCCGTTCCAGACACCTTCGTTGAAGCTCTTGTCGAACTTGCCCCCCATGTCAAAGATCACGGCGGGTTTGAAATCGGCCGCGAGCGAGGCAGTTGTCATGAGCGCGGCTGCGGCGCCCGCAATGAGGAATTTCAGCATGTTATTCTCCTTGTCAGGTCTTTAGGCCGATCTCTCGCAGCCTTTCGTTCAGGAAATCGTCAGCCGTCGTACCGGGTTTGAGCACCACCTCAGGTCGGGGATGCAGAAACATCGGCATTGAAGAACGCGCGCCGGTCTCCCTCTTGTCGAGATTTACCACGCGGTTCCGTGAATCGATCGGTCACATTGGCCGAACTGTTGTCCTGGATCCAGGTTAGCAGCGTCCGGCCAATGTCGACCAAATCGTCGAACATGGATCGTGTTTCGGGCTCCAATGCTGGCGGCAGTCGGCCATTCGGATAGACATGGTAGAATTCTCTCAAGTCCTTGGTCTTGCTGTCTTTCGCATTCTCGCTTCGGAATGGGAAATAGCCATCCTGGCGTTCCGGATTTGCGATCCAGTCGGAGTTGGCCTCAGAGTAGAAGAAATCGCCCCATCGGGCATAGGTCTCGGCAATCCGTTCGGGCGCAATGGGGTGGTCGGTGAGGACCGCGAATCCGGTCTCTCGAAGCGACTTCACAAAGGCTTCGGGCGCCCCGAACTCGGTGTAGGAAACGGTGGCGATGCAAAACATGCAGCCGATTATTGCCTTAGACCGTGGCTACGACAAGGGGCCTTGGCCAATGACGTCAAGGAAACGACGCCTGAGCCTCACATCATCGACGGCCAGGCTGACTTTCACCGGCGCTCGCCCGTCGTCCGCTGCGACGGTGGCACCGATCTCAGCTCCGGCGCAATTGACCATCAGGGGGATATCCTCAGTCTCGAAGAAGTCTGGCGCAACGGCGGCAATTACTGCGCTCGGATCATGCAGAAAGCAGCCGTCGATTCCGACACGGTCCCGATGGAACTTGATATAGAAACTCACTGCATCGCGCAGAAACGAGCCCGCTATCGGTTTCAGCGTGGCCAGGACATCGAAATCCGACTGTGTGCACCGCACTTCCTCGGTCACGTTGAGGCCGACGAGATGCAGGGGCCAACGGGTGTTCAGGACAATCTCGGCAGCGTGCGGATCCTGCCAGATATTCGCTTCGGCATGTGCGGTGACATTGCCGCCGCGCCCGTACGCGCCGCCCATGACAATTACCATCTTCGCCAGACTCGCGATACTGGGATCACGGCGTAGCGCCTCGGCGATATTGGTCAGCGGCCCAACCGGGATGAGGATGAGCTCTCCAGGATTGGCCTTCAGCGCGTCGATGATGAACGCTGCGGCATCAAGAGAGTCCACCACAGCCTCAGACGCTGGCAAGGCGACGCCACCATATCCATCAGCTCCGTGGACGAAATCCGGATGCGGGAGCGGCTCCTGTTCGAGCGGCCGTGCAGCGCCTTCGGCGACCGGAACGATGCGGTCCAAATACGAGACAAGAGCGAGCGCGTTCCGCGTCGCCTGGGCGACCGGGACGTTGCCGAAGACGGTTGTCAAGCCGACCAACTCCAACTCCGGATCGCTGAGGGCGTAGACGATCGCCATTGCATCATCGATTCCCGGGTCCGTATCGATCAAGATTTTCTGTGTCATCGGTTGAGATCCCGTCGAATGAGATCGATCTCATCAACAGTTATCGGCTGAATGCCAATGATGTTCACTGAGCTTGCTGGATACCTGCCATGAATGCGAACAGCTTCTCCGGGTCAAGCCTGTCATCCTTTCTTACACCTGAGCAGACGTCGATGCCATGCGGACGGACCTGGCGGACGGCATCCGTGACATTGGCCGGATTGAGGCCGCCGGCAAGGAAGACCGGACGCTTGGCGGCCTCGACGCAGGCCCGGCTGACGGACCAGTCGTGCACCCGTCCGGTGCCACCCAACTCATTCGCAGCCGGTCTGCCGGAATCGAGCAGAAATCCGTCGGGCGCGTCACCGTAGGTTCGGATCAGATCGACGGCCTCCGGCCCCTCCACATGGATCACTTGCAGGCGGGCGATGCCGGGCAGGGAGCCAGCCATACTGATATGCACCTCACGGGCGACGTGCTGGACGATCTGGACAGTATGCGGGCGTACGACTTCGAGGTCCCGGATCAGATCCTGCTCCGTGGTGCTTGAGCTGAGAAGGACCGGGAGGATGCCGTCGGGCACAAATCTGGCTAATGTCGCGGCGTCTTCGAGAGACAGCGTTCCCGGCCCCGTGGGCATGGGGCCGACCAGGCCGACGAGATCTGCGCCGGCCTCTGCAGCCAGCGCAATTTCCTGCGGCGTGAGCATGCAGCAAATTTTCACTTTGATCGGTGTACGAATCCTGAAGTCTCCTTTCTCGGCAGTTGCCTGTGGGCACTTGTGCCCAGACAGTCGAGACGCATCCAATGGGCGGCAATCCGGATGTGCCGTGGAGGGTACAGGATGAGTAGGTCTAGGCCGAGACTGTGAAGTCAAGACACTGAAGCGTCAATTGCGGCCAGGCTGCAGGCGCGTGACGCCGGAAGCGGTGGTCAGTGTCAAGTGACAGGCAATCCGGCTGACGACAATTGCGGCGATCAAACAGCCCCATCCGAGGACGAAAACATTTCATCTCCGAGCCGTCCAAGCAAGGGATCGGATGTTTGCACGAGCCTCACTTATGTGTTCTTGTTTGGCGTAGTCGATCGCGTTTAGTTTGGGGACAAACGGATGAAGACGTATATCCAAAGAGTAGCTTGTCTGACCAGCGGGTTGCTGGTCGGCTTGGCATTGCCGGCGGCAGCGGCGGATCTTACGGTGTCGATTTTGCATATCAACGATCTGCATTCCCGCATTGAGCCGATCAACAAGTATGATTCTACCTGCCGGCCAAAGGACAATACAGCCGGAAAATGCTTTGGCGGCATGGCCCGCCTCAAGACTGCGATCACGACGCGGCGAGATGCGCTCAAGAGCGCTGGCAAACATGTGCTGACACTGGATGCCGGGGATCAGTTCCAAGGCTCATTGTTCTATTCCACATACAAAGGTGCGGTCGCAGTCGAACTGATGAACCGTATCGGTTTCGACGCCATGGCGGTCGGCAATCACGAGTTCGATGATGGTCCGGAAACTCTGGCAAAGTTCGCGAGCAAGGCGAAGTTTCCAATGCTCTTCGCCAACACGAACCTGGCGAATGAGCCGCTGTTGAAAGACAAGATCAAGAGTCATGTCGTCAAGGAGATTGGCGGCGAGAAAGTCGCGATCATCGGCATCCTGGCAGAAGATACAAAGGAGCTATCGTCGCCTGGCGAGAATGTGCCGTTCATCAAGGCTGAAGGCGTCCTGAAGAAACTGGTCGGCCAACTCCAGGCCGATGGCGTCAATAAGATTATCGTACTCTCTCATGCCGGCTTCGATCGCGACAAGGAGATGGCCGCTGCGGTCGAGGGCATTGATGTTATTGTTGGCGGGCACAGCCAGATCAAGCTTAAGGATTACCCGACCGTCCAGAAGTCGCCTAGTGGCAATCCGGTCTATATCGTGCAGGCCTATGCCAATTCCAAATACCTGGGCGAGCTGACCGTCACGTTCGACGACGGCGGCAAGGTGACGAAGGCCGATGGGCGAGTCTGGGAACTCAACGGCATCGTGCCTGAAGATCCGGAATTCGTGCGCTACATCAAAGAGAAAGCCGAGCCCATTGAGGCTCTCAAAGCCAAGGTGATCGGCTCGGCAGCCGCCAAGATCGAAGGCGACCGCAAAATCTGCCGGGCTCGCGAGTGTGCAATGGGCAATCTGGTCGCCGATGCCATGCTGGAGCGCGTGAAAAGCCAGGGCATCTCCATTGCCATACAAAACGGCGGCGGATTGCGAGCGTCAATCGATGCCGGCGAGTTGACGATGGGTGAGGTTCTAACTGTCTTGCCGTTCCAAAACACGCTTTCGACGTTTCAGTTGAAGGGCAGTGATGTGGTGGCCGCGCTGGAGAATGGTGTCAGTCAGATTGAAAAAGGTGCTGGTCGTTTTCCTCAAGTTGCCGGACTGAAATATGCGTTCGACGCCAAGGCCAAAGCCGGGAGTCGAATCTCCGACGTTATGGTCAAAGGCGCGAGCGGAAAATTTACCGCGATTGATCCTCAGGCTGTTTACGGGGTTGTTTCGAACAACTTCTTGCGCGGTGGAGGTGACGGCTACAAAATCTTCAAGACCAACGCCATAAAGGCTTACGACTATGGACCTGGTCTGGAGCAGTTGGTTGCCGATTACATTGCTGCGCAGGGTGGATCCTACAAGCCTTATACCGACGGCCGCATCACAGCGAAGTAGGTGCGAAAGGCGTCATCGGGCTGCGAGTCATAAATCCGACGCATGCCGGATGTTGGATACCGTACTCGCGGGGAGCCAGTTGGTTCCCCGCGGTCTGCGCTTCATCTTGCTTCCGTCAGGTCAAGCCAGCGTGACTACGGCAGGCGGTGATGCAGCCCGCATATGACGTACAAAGCACGGCTGCAATCGGTCTACGATCTACTTCGTGGCCGTCACCATGATCTCGACCAGGAGTGCGGGATGCATGAGTTCGGCCTGGACGCAGGCCCGGACTGGTGGATTTTCCGGGTCGACCCAAGCATTCCAGATTTCGTTCATGGCTGCGAAATTGGCAGTGTCAGTGATCCAAATGTTGGCCTGCAGAAGCTTCGATTTGTCGGTTCCGGCCTTAGCCAGATAGGAGTCAATCGCATCAAGAATCTGCTGGGTCTGGCTCTGAACATCGCCAGACCGATCCGCGGCCGTCAGGCCGGCCAGGTAAACCACGTCACCGCTAACGACGCATCGGCTCATGCGCGGAGAGGAGCCGCTGGTAATATCGTGGCGTGCAATTGTCATTGTATATTCTCCCTGGGACGTCGCCTTCACTCAAATGAAATCCGGAACCCGAACTCGATGACCAAGAGTGTCTGGTCATGTCAAATGTAACGTAGCATACCTTGAAACCGCGCGTGATTTCTAACGAAGGCTCTCGATCGCCGTTCCAATCCTGTCGCAAGCCCTCTGCAGGTGATCATCCGGCACCGAGTACGAGATGCGAATGTATCCGGGTGCTCCGAAAGCCGAGCCCGGGACGAGGGCAACGCCATGTTCTTCGAGCAGGAACTCGGCGAACGCGACGTCGGAGCCGATGGGCCGGCCTTGCGGTGTCGTTTTGCCGATAACCGCCGAGCAATCGACAAATGCGTAGAACGCGCCGCGCGGCACGTGGCAGCACAGCCCGTCAATGGCATTTAACCGGCCGACGACCATGTCACGGCGCGCCTTGAATCGCTCGACGTTGCCAGCCATGAAATCCATTGGCCCGTCGAGTGCGGCAAGCGCCGCATGCTGCGACACCGTGGTCGGATTGGATGTTGCCTGGGACTGCAGTTTGGTCATCGCTTTGAGCACGTGGGGCGGTCCGCCTGCAAAGCCGATCCGCCATCCGCTCATACCGTAGGCTTTCGAAACGCCATTGGTTGTGATCACGCGATCCTTGAGTTCCGGGGCGACGCT
>JBPCWB010000229.1:0-10220 GCA_051009955.1 Hyphomicrobiaceae bacterium
ATCATCGCAGCGAGCACATGGGTTTTGAGGCGGACCTAAATAGTAGAAGTTCTTGTGATCAATGGGCCTTGTTTTCGAGCTGCCCCAGCAGAGTCTTTGCAGCTCTTAAGTCTGCCGAGTCGAATCCCTCGGTGAACCAGCCGTAGATCGACGCCAACTGATCGTGGGCTTCTATGTGTTTTCCTTTGCTCGACATCAAAGCGCACAGATCAACAGTGGATCGCAGCTCCCAAAGCTTAGCCGACTGGGCTTGTGCAGTATTTATCGCAAGCCGAAACTGTTTCTCTGCGGCAAGGCCATCATCGTCGACAAGCAGCTGCCCACGACGCCGATGCAGTTCTGGAACTATTCCGATCGGTGAAATATCGCCATCTAGGACATGTCGAGCTTCTTCCCGTCTGCCAGATCGCTGCAGGGCCTCAGCGCCTGTAGCGCCGCCTCGCCCTCAATCCGGTCTCGTGCCGGCGGCAAATCACCATAGAGCCCGCTGAGAAGCCTCGGCACCTCATCCGCGAATTCGTCCACTGACGCTTGTCCGTCGCCGACCGGCAGCGCACGCCCCGAGCCTCAACGGTGGCACATGGGCGTCTGACTAACCTGCACGACAAGAGACATTTCCGTGCCGTCCGACGCAATTATCATAGGCAATTCTACCACGCGGTTGCGAAGGAGTGAGAAGCGGACGATCCCTCCCAAATGCGCCGTAGCCAGGCCTTAGGCAGCCCTTGATAGAACTCGGACTCTCGTGCGCCCTGACCCCCGACTACTTTTCCACTTCCGACAGCGGACGTCACGCCGGTTCGTCAATCGAGCCGCCTATCATCAGCATCTGCAAATATGCAGACATTCCGTCCCACTTGGGCAAGCATCATTACAATGTCGCCGACCATCTTCGCTTGTGTCATCAGTGGAGCGCGTGATGCATTTTACGCATTGATTACCCTCATTGCTTTACTGTCGGATCGGTGAATGGGTGTCACGCTCCTTACGGAACTCAATACATGTCCAAGCATCATCATCCGCAAATAGTTCATTGACGACGGCACCATTTAATTTGTGGCCGCCGCAGTACGAGCGATACGCGCACAGGAGTGGAGCCCCGACAAGTGCGAGGTCGCCGATAACGTCTAACATCTTGTGGCGAACAAACTCGTCAGGATAGCGCAAGCCGCCTTGGTTGAGAACTTCGCCGCTCCGAATTACGACCGTGTTTCCGAGACTCGAACCCAATGCTCGCCCCGCTGGCCATAGCGCATGGACATCTTCTAGAAAGCCGAAGGTGCGTGCCCGTGCCAGCTCGGTGCGGAAGACTTTGGGACAAACCTCGAAAGATTGACGTTGGTGACCAATGATTGGAGCCTGGAAATCAATTTCCACATCCAATGAAAGCCCGGCGTATGGCCGCAATTCACACCGTCTGTGCTTCTCTTGAACGAAGATTGGTTTCAAAACTTTGATGAACCTGCGCGGGCGACCAAGTTCGCGAATGCCAACGAAGTCGATAGCCTCTACGAACGCAAAAGCGCTTCCATCCATGGCAGGGATTTCGACACCATCGATCTTGATGAGAATGTTATCGATGCCCAATCCGTAGATAGCAGCCAACAGGTGTTCGACTGTCGCAATCGACGTTCCACCTACACTGCTCAATGTCGTGCACAGGAAATTGTCGGTGACCGATCGATAGGAGGCTGGAACTTCAATCAAACTTCCATTCTTCTCGACTTGGAATACGACCCCGACATCTGCCGCGGCCGGCAATAACGTGATGGTACTTGCGGTCGCGCTATGAACACCTTTCCCATGCAAGCGAATAGGATTGAGAATCGTTGTCTGATTGATGCGATTTAGTCTACCCGCGAGCTCGACACATTGTCGCGAACTGACATTCTCGATTTTTCCTATTGGCCTCTCTGATATTCTGTCGCAATGATGTTGCATCTCCATTCAGACCCGCGTTTGTGGCAATCAAATGCAAAAATGTGTTACTGCGTCGACAGCAATCTGTCGGCAAGTAGTCTGGACAAACGCGTGTGAACATTTGCGCGACGCAAGGTTCACAACCAGTTCATGTTGGATTGCTGGAGTTGGTCGGCACCGCGTCTCTTCGAGAATGCAAGATCTTCTTGCCAAAGCGGGTGGCGTATCGTGAGAACTCGTGAGTAGCTTCGGTGCAATGATCGCCGTTTGACTATCCGCGAATGAGAGCTGATCAAATGCACTGAATCGCAGGCTTGGGCGGGTATTCCCTCGCCAGTGGCCACCCAGGGCGCCCGATCAACTCCCTACAAGTGCGCATGATCGAGGACATGTCAGTGCACCGTGTCACATTATGGTTGCACTTTTGGCCAGCCGATCGTTGCGGACAATATGCAATACGTAAGTAATGCGTCCTGCTAATGTGTTGTCCGGCCAAAATCGCCGAAGGAGAAACGCGATGAAATCTGTCAAAGTGACATACACCGTTCGCCCCGAGTTCGTTGAAGAAAACAAGGCCAACATTCGCGCCGTAATGGATGCGCTCAAGGCCAACCCAATTGATGGTGTGAGCTACGCAGCGTTCATGCTCGACGATGGCGCTACGTTCGTACACATCAACTTGGCACGCGATGATGAGGCACTGAGCGAATTGACCGGCATGGAAGCGTTCAAAGCATTTCAGTCAGCTTTGCGCGGCAGTGATCCCGTTGCACCGCCTTCACCGGAAGCAATGCAACTGGTTGGAGCGAACTTTGCCGGCTGAATTTGGAATGGCGCCCGTCGCAACTTGATCAACATTGCGTTCCGTCGGCCACCGGCGGTTACGAACCTTGTTACTGTACCATGCGACCGCGTTGAATTTCTCCATGCGCAGCAACACAGGTGGTCAATGCTGCTTGACCGAATGCCTTGATGGCCTGCCATCGACATATGGAGCAATCCTCATGGGCGAAAGTAGACCTCGAACTTTGCTTCGTCGAATGCAAAGGGCTGCACTGTGCCACCGGCGTTTTGCAGAACCCTCCGGACCTGTGGCTGAGCAAGCATATTGTCCCATACTCGCGAGAGATTCGGAAACTCTGCAGGAAGGTTGATGCCCGCCAGAAGGGCGTTTCGTACCTGAGGCACCAAGAAGCAATCCGCGATTGATATGTGATCTCCGACTGCGAACCGACCGGCGCACTGATCAAGCAGCAGTTCGATCGCACCGAACTCACGTCGGATGAAATGCAAGCGTAGCGGGTGTTTCGTCGGCGTCTCACGAACCATGCCCCACTCGCCGATCGCCTGTATAATAAACGGAACGTTTTGATATGGTTGTGTGTCTGCAGCAATGATCCAGGCAATTCTAAGTGCTTCGGCGCGTAGCCATCGATCTTCGGGTAGGAGCGGACGGCCATAGTCATCAGGGATTGAGTCTTCAAGGAAATCGATGATGGGTCCAGTCTGCGTCATTTTTCGCCCGTCGGGAAGTAAGAGGATTGGCACACGGCCTTCTGGGTTGAAGGCGGTCAAGTCCTCAGTGCCCAGATTTTCTGTCTCGGGATCACCCTCGGGCATCGTGTAGACAGGGATTCCGCGATGATCAGTCCTGAGCCCGGTGCTGACCAGTTCGACCATTCCCTCCGGCGCTGGGCGACATGCGAGGAACAACGTCACGCGCATCGACGCGCTGCTTGTCGGGTGATAGAAGAGGCGAAATCGGGCTGGGTATGAATTGCTCAATGGTAGTCACCTGTGTCCGCGTTGTTTTGCCAGACGTCCTGCGATCTTGAGCCGGCGACCAATCGCGACTGGCGAGCACATGCCGGCTCTCCTAGAAAAACGAATGCTACATTTCATTCAAGCATGGACGTTTGCGGTTGCGCTATATTCGATTGCAGTTGACGTGGGGCTGCCCGACTGTCGCGCAATGACCATCAGGGAACGGACGCCAAGCGCAAGTGTTGCGTATGTTGAAGATCGAGGCACCGGGGCGATTTGATGGTCCATCGCAAGACTGCAAGAACCTCTATACGCTTACCCAGGTCGCCAGCACTGGTTAGCGAATACCGAGATCCAATCAACCTCGGAAAGCAGATGAGAATCCGACCACAGCCTTGATGTTGCAATACTCCAACTCTTGCGCACTGCCGCTATCGCTACCCAACAGTTCAGCTGGTGATTTATCGTCGGCTTTCGGAGCTATAGCGGCAGCCAATTGCGCATTGAGGCAAATGACACGTGCCTTATTCACCACATCTTAGGTGGCGCCATCGGTATCGGTTTTGGCTTTGACCGTCCTTCTTCGATTCTGATAGGAAGCCGACTTCTTGCATGCTTTCAGCCCCGATGGCTCCTCCACCACCGACTGCGGACATCGCACGGCGACGTCGACCCTGCCGCCAGGCATCAAGACCTGCAAACAAGCAGATGTTGGTGCCCGGTGCTCGTCAGCGTGTCCGCCAGATGCCGCGCGTTCCCTTCGACTACAAAATTGTATGTCCGGCGCAGCCAATAGGAAAAGTTGCAAGATCGAGTTGGTTAGAGGCGGCTTAAAGCGAACGCTTAGCTTGGCAAGATGCTTTCGAGGGCTGTTGGAGAGATTCCGAGATCGCTGAAAGTTCGTGCGGTAGCCGTATCCACGCGTCATTGTAATTTGAAGCCTTGTTTACCAAAGGTTTTTAGAGTTGATCGAATCTGCGGTCTGCGTTTGCCCCTCGATTGACTTTCTCGTGAGTTGGTTTCGGGCGGGGTCTCTCTTGTTGATGGGTCGTGGTGCGGTTGCACGCCTCCGCTTTGTTGGCTACTCTCGTAAATCCGCTGATACGCGGTGGAAGCGTTGAGTGGTTGGTCTAACCGAGCCGCGAGCATGCCATCCGTGACTGGAGTTTCTCTGGAAGTCGAAGACGTTGCGGCGTCTTATGGTGCCGTTCGAGTTCTTGCTGGTGTTTCCCTGCAAATTGAGCCAGGCGAGTTTATGGCGCTGCTGGGTTCTTCCGGCTGCGGCAAGACAACACTGCTGCGATCGATCTCCGGCTTTGTTCCAATTGACACTGGTAGAATTAAAGTCGCGGGCAGAGACGTGACGGGCCTACCTCCCGAAAAGCGCGACATGGCGATGGTGTTTCAGTCCTACGCGCTGTGGCCCCATATGACTGTTGCACAGAACATTGGCTACGGCCTCAAATTGCGCCGTGTATCCAATGCCAGTCAGCGCGTCGACGAAATGCTGGCGCTACTGGACCTTTCCGGACTGGGCAACCGCAATGTTACGGCACTCTCCGGGGGGCAGCGGCAGCGCGTGGCGCTTGGTCGAGCTCTCGCGATCAATCCCAAGGTCCTGCTACTGGATGAGCCATTGTCCAATTTGGACGCGCGCATCCGCCAAAACGTGCGGCATGAGATAAAGGAATTGCAGGTTGGGCTCGGGATCACCACGATCCACGTGACCCACGACCGCGAAGAGGCGATGGTCATGGCGGACCGTATTGTGATCCTCGAGGCCGGTGAAATAGCCCAGATTGGCACACCAGAGGACGTCTACAATCGGCCAAACTCACCATTTGTAGCGACCTTTATGGGTGCGGATAACATCTTGTCGCTGCGCGTAGAGCGTCGCGATGACAAAATTTACATTCCAGAAGGTTCACAGAACTTGGACGCCACGTTGCCGATGGGAACTGAAGGCGGAGGTCGTGGCGTACAGGTGGTAGGAATCGAATCCGAAGGCATGGCCTCGGCACACTTTCGCAGTGAAGCCGCCAGCCTATCAATCGGCGGTGATACGGCATCCAATCATCTAATTCTTCGGGGAGAGATTGTTCAAAGTTCGTATCCAGGAGGCTATTACCGCTACACGATTGTTGTTGGTGATCGACAGTTCATGGTTGATCATCCGGAACGCCTGCCATTGGGCCAGGATGTCAACGTGTGTTTGCCCGCTGCCGCCCTTCACCTGTATCCCGCCGCATCCGGCTCAATGAAAGAAGACGGAGCGGCCATTCCATCCGCAGCAAGTCTAGATCGGCATGGTGCCGATCATGAACTAGAAGGAAGGAAAATCGCATGACAAAGTATAGCTGTCTGTCAACCGTGGTGACCGCGATGTTTGCGGTCGGAACAATGGCCGGTCCAGCGTCCTCTGAAACACTGAATGTCCTTACGGCCGGCTCACAAAACATGCTGGACTACATCACTGACTACCTGGGCCCACTGTTTGAAAAACAGAATCCCGGTGCAATAGTGCGAGCAAGCAGCACTGGCCCAGGCGCGGCAGGTTCCCAGAAGATCTACGAAAAGCTACATGCGCAGGCCAAAGCCGGTAGCAAAGCGTGGGACGTCGATGTTGCTGTTGTCCACCAGAAAATGGCTGGACAGATGCGAACGGAAAATTTGCTGTCGCGCTATCGCGATGAAATTTCGACGGGTAAGCTTGTTACCCGGGATACTGCCAAGATGTCGCTTGGTGTCGATGTCGATGGTTACGTCATGCCTATGTTTCATAGTCAAACGGCCATCGCCTACAACCCCAGCATTGTCAAGAAACCGCCCGGCAGTTATGACGAGTTGCGCAAATGGGTCACGGACAATCCAAAACAGTTTGGTTACAACGGCATAAAGCAAGGTATGTCGGGGGTGAGTTTTGTCGTCGGCTGGATGTATGCCTATAGCGGACAATCAAAACAGCTTGCCAATGGTCCTTATGACGCTTCGCTCAAGAATGATTGGGGGCCTGTTCTCAAGGACCTCAAGGAATTCAATAAGAGCGTTACCTTCACACCCGGTAATGCGGGCACCTTGGACATGTTGAACCGCGGTGAGATTAACATGGGACCAGTGTGGGTTGACATGTTCTATACCTGGCAGGCGGATGGAAGGGTGAACCCTGCGGTCAAGCTAAAGCTGATTGGTCCGGGGATGCCCGGCCAACCGATGTACTACATCAGGACGGCCAAGGGGAAAAATCCGGAACTGGCAAAGAAGTTCATTGAATTAGCCACCAGCCCACAGGTCCAGGCGGAAGGTATTGTCAAGCGGTTCAACTGGTATCCAGGAATCGATGCCCAGCACGTCGAAACAAAGCTCGACCCCAAGGTGTTCAAGAAACTGTTTACAGACGTTAGTCCGGATGATCTGGCGAGCAAAGGCAAGGTATTTCCGATTGGCCCGTTCTTCGACGACATTCTCGAGGCCTACGAAAAGCAGGTGCAAAACTGATTGAATTTGTACAGTTGAATTGACCGGGGGGGCACGCTGCCCCCCGGGTCACTGCTCTAGCGACGCGGGCCGATCATGAGCTATAGCAAGCTCCTTCAAGATGACAGGGTGTGGTCGGTGCTGCTGGTTGCGCCCGCTTTAGTCACGGTCGGTCTGCTTTTTATCTATCCTTTGGGATTTTCGCTGGTGACGTCCTTTGAGAGCGATGTTCCTGGCGTCTGGACATTCGCCAACTTTACCAAGGCGTTCGAGTTCTACTCCAATGACATATTATTCACGGTTGTCATAATCGGCCTGTCAACTGCGTTTATCGGCATTTTTGCCATAGCCATCGGAGGATATCTTACGCTCGGCGAAAATCCGACCGCTGTCGCTATCCTCAAGTGGTTGTACCGTTGGCCTCTGTTCATTCCTTTTGTTGTGGCCGGCCAGCTTATGCGCACGTTTCTTGCCAAGAACGGCCTCATGAACAACATGTTCGTCAGCACGGGGCTGTTGGATGTAGCCCAAACCACCAGCTTTCTGGATTGGCGAGGGATCGTTGTTACGTTCGTTTGGAAGCAAACACCCTTTGTCGCTCTGCTCGTCGCTGGCGCTATGGCTTCACTTGATCGCGCCACGATTGAATCCGCGCGCAATCTTGGAGCCGGTCGCCTTCGCATACTTGTGCAGATTGTTGTCCCGCAAGTACGTCCGACCATCGTAGTCGGATTGATTTTATCATTTGTCGTGATGATGTCGGTACTTTCTGTACCGATAATGGTCAATGCGCAGACGCCGACCATGCTAACCGTCGACATGGCTTTTCGGATCAATACGTACGGCGATTACGGCGTCGCGAATGCACTGGGGTTCATTTCGTATCTGATGACTGGCGTGGTCGCTTGGATTTATCTGCGGCACGGCGTGCGCCAGGGTGGTGCGCAGTGAATTCCATCAGCAAGAGCACAAATTGGGCTTGGATTTCGCGCGGCATCATCCTCGGGCTGCTTGCTTTCGCCATCTTCGGTCCGCTTGTCAATATGCTGTTATGGGCCGTCGCCGAAGTCTGGTATTTCCCACACAAGCTGCCGCTGGAATGGGGCTTTGACTATTGGGCTCGAGTTTTCAAGCCGCGTGGCAATGCCATGTTGTCGCTTTACAACAGTGTCATCATTGCTCTTTTCACAGTCGTCGCCAGTCTGGTAATCGCAATTCCAGCGGGATACGCGCTTGCGCGCGGTCGCCTGCCTTGGAGGGGATTGATCTTGGTTGCATTTCTTCTCCCACAAGCCTTTCCCGCCGTCGCCGTTCACATCAACATAGCGCGCATATTCTATGGTTTTGGATTGACCGGTACGTTCGCCGGAGTGATCCTTGTACACACGGTGCAAGGCTTGGTATTTGCCGTGTGGATCACCACTGCTGCCTTTGCCGCCGTCGACCGTGAGCTTGAAGAGGCCGCGCGCAGCATTGGAGCCTCGCCGCTACGAACATTCCTAACCGTGACGTTGCCGTTGGCAATACCAGGGATTATGGCCAGTGCAGTTTTCGTCTTCCTGATTTCTCTTGATGAGTTTACCGGCACATTTTTTGTTGGCGTGCCGGATGTTATCACGATGCCGCTTTTGCTTTTCAACGCGAGTCAGGAAGGCAACTATCAGATCGCCTCGATCACTTCTCTTATTCTGCTGGTCCCTTCCGTGCTTTTCATGCTGTTAATTGAACGCTTCCTGAAGGCTGACGTGTTGGCCAAAATCGGCAGTTAGAGTCGTTCCGATTTGAAGCGAACCACCCACCGCCCGCCACGGTTTTTTGAGGAAACCCCATTCTTGCAAAAAGGGGGCTGGTCGAATTCGGATTTTGGCCAACGCGCGCTTTCGAGTCGATCTCGGCACTAGGTCGCTTGCTCCCCCAAAACCGGAAGCAATTCAGGCTTACTGCGTTTCAGAGTCGGAGTCGGCTCCTTGCACATCTCGACAGTCCTGCATTGCAAAAGTTAGCCCGGGCGAAATGCGTGCTATGGGTCGCTTTCTGCCGATCTCAGCGCGCCGGAAGCGACCGCCAGACCCTCGATTGAGGACATCAAAGGCATTGGAGGCAGAGCCAATTTGGTCGGCAAAGCGTTCGGCAGCTTCTGTATAATTTCGACGATCGCCCAATCGACGCGAAGCAGAGATAGGCGACATCGACGTGCGGTTCACCGGCACGGTGGGTCTACACCCGAAAGCGGAAAGTCCTTGATAGGTATGGGAGCCTTCGCTGGATTCAGCACGTGCAAACAAGCTGACATGGCTGTAGCGTTGAAGCGATTGACCTGTAGTGTCGCCCAATCGATGCACGTTTCTCCCTGAACGCTAGCAAGTTGGCCGTCGAGCTGATGCGCAGTGAAAGATTTGCCGCTTGAGGCACACTCAAGCGTTCTCTGGGAAAGTATGAGCAAGCGCTTCAAGTTGTGTGATCAGTCCATCCTGGATGCTAAGACCGTTCTTTGTCGCGGCCTGGCGATGCCGGCTTTTGGACCGCCCTGGCACATGAACCCCGAATTCACCATCAAGACGACCGAGATAACTGCCAATTCTTGGCGCGAAATCGGGCGCTGCAGCCTCGGCATTAATAGCGATTACGCTGAGCCCTGTTGCGGGACACTCCGAACCGCGATCAAAAGGCGCAGCATCGACCGACCAGTTGGCGCTCCCGACGCCGGCTGCGAGAATTTCGACCATCAGCGCGAGGTTCGCACCACGCGGGCCGCCGAACGCGACCATCGCCCCGTCCATCGCGGCGTTCGGATCCGTTGTTGGATTGCCGTGTCTGTCGATCGCCCATCCGGATGGGATCGGATCCCCGCGCTCAGCGGCCGCGCGAATGTTGACGTATGCCGTCGCACTGCACGACTGATCGATCAGTAGGGGTGATGCCGAGCCAGCCGGTGCCGCAAATGCGATCGGGTTGGTACAATAAATTGGCTGCGTCGCCCCGGAGGCGGCAAGCAACGGTGAACCGTTGGTCGCTGCGAGTGCCATGAGACCGCGTCCGGCGAGCCTCAGCGCAAAGGTGCC
>JBPCWB010000230.1:0-2788 GCA_051009955.1 Hyphomicrobiaceae bacterium
GACGACCAGATTTCGATCACGCTAACGTCGACTCACTCGTGGAGCGCGAACGCCGAACTCATGATCGGCATTATGCTTTAGACTGTGAGTTGGTCCACAGATGGCGGGTGACGTTCATGCATACCGAGACCCTTGATCTTCGGGAAGTGATGGTCTTTCTCTTCTCGGCAGGAATTGTTGTCCCTCTGGTCCGACGCCTGGGAGTGAGCCCGGTATTCGGATTTCTTGTTGTCGGTTTGGCAATTGGCCCTCATGGCTTGGTGCAGTTTGCTGATACTTTGCCATGGCTGCGTTATATCCTGATCACAGACACCGCTGGGGTGCGCGCACTCGCTGAACTCGGCGTTGTGTTCCTCCTCTTTATGATTGGGATTGAACTCTCGGTCGGGCGTCTGTGGGCGATGCGGCGGCATGTGTTCGGCTTGGGCGGCGCACAGGTTTTCCTGACCGGCGCAACGATCACTTTGACTGCTACTTTTTTTGACAACACGCTTGCCGCAGCAATTGTCCTCGGTGCCGGATTTGCGCTCTCGTCCACAGCCATTGTGATGCAGTTGCTGACCGAGAATCGTCGATTGGGAACGGCGACAGGCCGTACGAGCTTTGCTATCCTTTTGTGTCAAGATCTGGCGGTCCTCCCGATCCTATTCCTGTTGGGTGCGTTTGCTCAGAAGAGCGGCACCTCTGTGCTGACGGTGTTTGCCTGGGCCATTGGTCAAGCGGTCATCGCCATCATTGGCATCCTGGCGATCGGTCAATTGCTGCTTCGGCCAGTATTCCGGTTTGTTGGCAGCACTGCCAGTCGTGAAATGTTTCTGGCGCTGGTCCTGTTGGTCATTGTCGGTACAGCACTTGTAACGGAGCAGGTCGGCCTGTCCATGGCGCTCGGGGCATTTCTTGCCGGGCTATTATTTGCGGAAACCGAATACCGGCACGAGATCGAAGTCGATATTGAACCATTTAAGGGGCTGCTGCTCGGCCTCTTCTTCGTTTCGGTCGGGATTAGCATCGACATCAACCAGGTATTCGCCAAGCCGATTTGGCTTGTCGCGTCGGTCTTGGGGCTATTCGTGATCAAGAGTTCAATCATTTATGGATTGGCGCGATGGTTCGGCGAGCCTCGGGCCGTGGCACTGGAAGCCGGTCTTCTTCTCGGCCAAGCGGGAGAGTTTGCGTTCCTCATCATCGGCATTGCGCATGGACTTGACTTGTTGCCGAACGACACTGCTCAGTTCATGTTGATCGTTACGGGATTGACAATGATCGTTACGCCACCGGTGGCTTCCGTAGCGCGTAAGTTGGCCCGGGTTATCGAGGACCACGATGTCGTGCCCGATCGTGAAGACCATGCCGTCCCGACCGACCTTTCAGGCCATGTTGTTATCGTTGGCTACGGTCGAGTCGGGCAAATGTTGGGCACGCTGTTAACTGCGCAAGAGTTGCCACATATCGGAATCGACAACGATACGGTTCTGGTCGCACGTTATCGTGCCGCTGGCTCAGGCGTCTTTTATGGTGATGCAAGTCAACCAGATATACTGCGCAAAGTTGGGACAGCGACAGCGGCAGCATTGGTTGTAACATTGGACAGCCCACATGTCGCAGAACAGATTGTTGACGTCGCTCGCCGCCACTGGCCTGATCTTATCATTTACGCTCGGGCGCGAGATCGGGCGCACGCTGTACGGCTCATTACCCATGGAGCGACCCACGCCATTCCAGAGACGATCGAGGCGAGTCTACAGCTCGGAGAGATGGTCCTAATGGGCCTCGGCGTTCCCGACCAAGCCGCTCGTCAGATCATTGAGGACCGCCGCCTATTGGAACAGGCTGCCGTGGATGAGACGCCTCGAAATGCGAACTGACAGAAGATTGGGCTGGCAAAGACCTTGATCAGCCGGCCTTTGGCCGCGCAAAGCATTGACGCGGCATACCCAGTTCGATGAGCATTCTGACGACCCTACGCCGCCGAATGGTTAGTTGTCCTTCAGGCTGAGGATGTAGGCAATGATGTTGTCGGCATTGTCACCGGCAATGATGAGATTTGGCATGGACTTGTGTGGTGTCCGAAAGAACACGGTCAAGGCCGTCCCCGTCATGCCGCTGGTGTCTGCGATCGCCTGAAATGGGGTCGCCGCCGCAATCGGCGATGTCTTCCCACCGGGCAGCACGTTGTGGCATGCCGCGCAAACGGATTGCGCATATTCTCGTCCCTTCGCAACATCACCGAGCGTTTGCGCTCTGGTCGACAGTGCTACCGTCAAGCCCAGGATCAGAACCATAGAGCTGCATCCGAACTGCAAAACTGGATTTGCCATTCCGCGATCACCTCCCATTGCTGGGCGAAACGTCGACTGATCTGCCCAATGAAGCTATGATAAATCAAGAGATGCTAAAAGCCCGACACTGGCACCGTACTTGTTCACTTGTTTTTCAACGACATGATATAGGCGACGATTGCCTGGATTTCGGTTCGTGTCACGGAAATGCCCGGCATCTCTGGATGTGGAATGATGATCGCCGCTGCTAAGCGTTCCGGCGTAACTTGCGATCTATTCGCGATCCGTCGGAAGCTTGGTACATCGGTGCGGATGATCGTCGCCCCCTGTTGATCGATGGCATGGCAGTTTGAACAAAGCTTACGCGCTATGCGATACCCTTCTTGCGCAGACATCTTACTCTGCGCTGTTGCCAGCGACGCAAAGCTGAGGATCAGTAGCGCTATCAAGTATCGTGTCGCCATTTAACCTATGCCTCGCTTTGACCTTTTGAAGTTCCAAGCACGCAA
>JBPCWB010000231.1:0-4330 GCA_051009955.1 Hyphomicrobiaceae bacterium
TGACCTGCAATCTCAAGACGTCATACGTGCGACGTCGCCATCGGTTCACCGCGGACTGTGCCATCGGCGACCCGTTCGTGCTACAGTTCTGTGGACAATTGGTCGGGCTGGTCAAGCTATAGTCGAATCAGTGCCAAGCCGAGCTCGTTACTCCGCTGCAAGTTTCAGCGTCGGCGATTGTTCGCCTTGAATGGCCCAACAATTCGTGACGCGCCGCCGCAAGGACCGCGGCTTCTCGGCTGCCAACAGCGCTCCAAGAGTAAAAGCATCGCCACGCAGGGCCGATTGCTCTTGCCGGCAGAGCCGTACCAGGTCCCGACCATCCGCCTTGCTGATGGAAGGTGGCTTGCACGACATCACAAACGCCGCGAGTACCGCAAGATCCTGGTCCCGACCCAGCTGCTCGGACAGCAGTTTGAGCGCATCGACCCGTGGCTGCAGCATCTCTGGCCAAGCCGCGATCAGCAAGGCCACATGGCGGCGATGATACTGGACACGCTTGCGCCATTCATGAACCGCTGCGTCACCAGGGGCCGACCGTGCCGCGGCGTAGAATGTTGCAAAGTCGCGCGCACTGAGCTCGAGCTGCTTGCCGACGACCTTCAACGAGCACCGAGAGAGGCCCAGTTTCTTGAAGTCCTCCTGCGCCTTCGACAGCTCCTTGAGCGCGGCCTCGATGGGCGGCTCTCCGGCATCCCGGACCGCAATTCTGCGTGCTTCCACGACTGCCGCCCGCGTGCTCGACGTCATCCGACTGTCGATGAGATCGTGCGCCACTTCCAAGCTGTCAATCGTTTGCAGCATGACATCGAAGTCGCGCGACTGAGCAAGTTGCCGTCCGAGATCGCGGAAACGGCGATTAAATGATCGATAGTCGCTCGATTTGAGAGTTGGTCGGATCAGTCGCAGGAGCGCTCGAACGCGTTTGAACGCCTTCCGCGACCGGTGAACAGCGTCGACCTGGTCGTCATTGTTTGAGAGCTGCTTGCGCGCGTTCTGGATCTGGTCGAGCGCGATGCGGCGCACGCCAAGCTCAATCGGTTCTTCAACACGAAACTTGTAGGCCATCGTTGCGTCGACCCGGACCGTTCAGATCTACAATGCTACGAAATCAATGATTGATATCGCATGCTGCCCACCAGAAACTATAGGAAAACGGCGGTGCCGTCATCAGACCTACTATCGGTGTTCCCACTGTCCTCAGGCGCGCTGCGTCGCGGCCCAATCCAGCCATTGCCGCACGCGTTTTTCCGGTTGGGGATGGGTGAAAAAGTCGGTAATGACCGCCACAGAGTCCGCTCCGGCGGCTATGACGCCGTCGGCCCGTTCGACCGTAATGCCGGCGATTCCGACGAGCGGCAAGTCACCGACCCGCTGCTTCCAGTCGGTCACGTTTTCGAGCCCCTGTGGAGCCCATTTCATCTGCTTGAGTTTGGTTTCGTAGACGGGCCCGAAGGCCACGTAATCGGGCTCAGATGCGAGGCCGATGGACAATTCCTCAACGCTGTGGGTCGACACGCCAAGCTTCATGCCTGCTTTCTTGATCGCCAGCACATCAGCGTCAGAAAGGTCCTCCTGGCCAAGGTGGACAAAATCCGCCCCAAGGTCGATCGCCAGCTGCCAATAATCATTGACGATCAATTGGCAGCTATGAGACCGGCAGAGTGTCAGCGAGGTAGCAATCTGCGTGCGCAGTTCCGCCTCGGTTAGGTCTTTGGCGCGCAGTTGAATGGTGCGCACACCAAGCGGCACCAGGCGCTGTACCCACTCTGCGTCGGGAACAATAGGATAGAACACGTCGAGACCAATGGATTCTGCGGCCACCCGCTTCATGATTTGTCACCCAAGTCAAAGAAGGGCGTCCCGGCCACCGGCGTCGACGGTGCCGCCATGTCGCGCTGCTCCATCATCCCAGCCTCGAACGCCGCCCGCCCGGCCTCGACAGCCTTGGCAAATGCCTCCGCCATTAAGACGGGATGTGCGGCCTTCGAGATCGCCGTGTTCAGCAGAACGGCGTCGTAGCCGAGTTCCATGGCCTGGGCAGCATGCGACGGCGCGCCAATGCCGGCATCGACAATCAACGGTGTGCCGGGAAAATAGTTGCGCATGGTGCGCAATCCGTAGGGGTTCGCCAGACCGCGACCAGTGCCAATCGGTGCTCCCCACGGCATCAGGATTTCGCATCCCGCTGCCATCAGCCGCTCGGCGGCGCCAAGATCCTCAGTCGTATAGGGAAACACGTCAAACCCTTGCCGGACGAGCTCGGCAGCGGCCTCCACCAGACCGAAGAGATCCGGCTGCAGCGTGTCATCATTTGCGATAACTTCAAGCTTGACCCAAGTCGTCTCGAACAACTCACGCGCCATGAGTGCAGTGGTGATCGCTTCCTTGGCGGTGCGGCAGCCGGCGGTATTGGGAAGCACACGAACATTCCACGACTGAATGAGGTCAAAGAAGCGCTCGCCCGCCCCTCCGCGCGCAGCTTCACGGCGCAGCGACACCGTGACAATCTCGGTCGACGACGCCTCAACGGCCGCCCCGAGGACAGCGGGCGACGGATACTGCGCCGTACCGACGAGCAGACGCGACGTAATCGGCACGCCGTAAAGAAGTAAATCGCTGTTTTCGGCCACAGGCCGCTCGACTACGTTCATATCAATTCAACCGCCCTGGCGCGGCGCTACGATCTCGACACGATCCTCCGGCGACAAGGCCAGTTGGGCACGGTCGGAGGTTGCCACGAACGCACCGTTAACCGCGGTTGCGACCTTGGCATCGCGGTAACCCAGTTCGTCCAACAGATCAGCCAGAGTCGCGGCGCTGGCATTGACATGATCACCATTGACGACCAGTTCAACCACGGGTTTGGGCTCATGCAGCGATGAAGGCATGTTCGTTCTTGGTCTTCCATGCGGGGGCACAGGACCAGTCATACGCCCAATTTCCAGCCGTGCGCAAGTTGGCGAAACATCATACGGTCAAGCGAATGAGAGTTGTACCTTCATCGCCCGGTTACGATCACTGGCTAGGTCAAAAGCGTCGCGGGCCTCCGAGAACGGATAGGTCGCCGTGACCAGCGGTGCGACGTCAATCAGCTTGCGCGAGATCATTTCGACGGCATGGCCGAATTCCTCGTCGAAGCGAAAGGTCCCCTTGAGGGAGAATTCCTTTGCCACAATCGTATTGATGGGCAGCGTCACCTCGCCACCCAACCCAACTTGAACGATGGTCGCCTTGGGCCGCAGGGCGTCGAACGCGCCGACCAGCGCCGCCGGATTGCCGGAAGCCTCGAAGAGGACGTCAATCGTCCCCTTGTCCACGGCATAACCGGTCAGAGCATCCGGATCCTGAGCGACATTATGAACTTTGTCAGCCACCATCGTGCGCGCAATGTCGAGAGGCCGCGCCTCGATGTCGGTCACCATGATCTCGATCGCGCCAGCTCGTCGCGCCGCCATCGCGCACAGGACGCCAATCGGCCCGGCCCCGGTGACCAATACGCGCTTGCCCACCAGCGAACCGGCGCGACGCACGGCATGCAGACATACGGCAAGCGGCTCTGCCATTGCCGCCGACTTTGCATCCAAGTCCGGCGGCACGATGAAGCATTGTGCAGCGTCAGCGACCAGTGTTTCGCGGAATGCACCTTGAATATGCGGCATGCGCATGGCGCTGCCATAGAAGCGCATGTCCAGACAGTGATTGTGGGCGCCGGTTTGGCAATAGGTACAGCGACCGCAGGGTCGGCTTGGACTGATTGCGACCCGATCGCCAACATTGAGCCCTGTGACACCAGGGCCGATGTCATCGACAGTACCGGCCACTTCATGCCCAAGCACCATCGGCTGCTGGATTCGAACCGTTCCAAATCCACCATTGTGATAATAGTGCAAATCAGAGCCGCAGATCCCGCCGGCTTCGATCGCGATGCGCACCTGACCTGCGGCAAGGCTCTCAAGTGGCCACTCTTCGATGCGCAGATCATGCGGGGCATGAATAACGACGGCTCGCATGGTCAGTCTGGTCCTATCTTGGCTCGCGACACTGGGTCCGACGCGCACAGCGATACTGGGCGGACGCTGCTCCACGCGCTAAGTTGGCCACAATCGATCACCCGACACAAAAGGACAAGTCTTATGGCGCTCGATCAATTCCAACTGGGCGGCCGGCTCGCCTTGATCACCGGCTCTTCGGCCGGCATCGGCCTCGCCCTCGCCGGCGGCATGGCGGAAGCCGGCGCGCGGGTCGTGCTCAATGGCCGCACGGCGGACAAGGTGGCCGCCGCTGCCGAACCATTGCGTGCCGCCGGTCACGACGTGCATGAAATGCC
>JBPCWB010000232.1:0-7222 GCA_051009955.1 Hyphomicrobiaceae bacterium
GCCAGATGTCGCCCGAGTAGCAGATGAAATCGCAGCCCTCCTCGTTGAGGCGCTTCGCTTCCTCAGGTGATCCGACGAGTCGTCCGACACTCTTGCCGTTCGCCTTCGCCGCGGCCATGATGCGGGCGACCGCATCGATGAAATGTGGATTGTCGAATTCACCGGGAATGCCGAGCGAATTGCTGAGATCAAAGTGACCGATCCAGACGCAGTCGCAGCCGTCCAGCGCCGCGATCTGCTCGCAATTCTCGACACCTTCCGCTGTCTCCAAAAGAGCAACGAAACTGGTCTTGGCGTTGGCAAAGGAGATTGCGTCGACGACCGATCGTGGTTGGTAGTCGTCGTGAGCAATGGCAAAAGCGGCACCGCGCTTTCCGAGCGGTGGATAGTTGATGGCATCAATGCAGGATTGGGCTTGCTGCGCGGTGCTCATCATCGGCGGGCAAATACCCTGCGCACCGACGTCACAGGCCCGCGCGATGTGATGGTTCGCCTGCGACGGCGGGCGCAGCACCGTGGCGATGCCGGCATCATGCAGCGTGCGCAAAACGGCCTTTGCGGTTTCGAAAGAAAAACCGCTGTGCTCCATATCCAGAAACACGAACTCGCAGCCGGCACTCTTCAAGATCTGGCCGACACCGGAGGTGGCGAATTCGCCGAGGTAGGTTCCGACTTTCAGCGCTTTATGCTCGGTCATCGTTTTGAACGAGGCCATGTCTCCCACCCCTCAGCTAAATTTAGACGGACACGACCGTCAATTGACGGCCTTGCCGGTTTGCTTGTCAAAGACTACCGTGCGTTCAAGCGCGACAGACAGAGTCACCTCGCGCGCGCCCTGTTCGCCGATGTGGGCATCCAATTCCGCGACGACATGCGCGTCCGCGAGATAAAACGTCCCGTACGACCGGGATCCGGTGGGTTGGATCACGTCCAATTTGGCACGCAGCGTCTGCGCGCCCTGGTCCGAATGGGAAAAGTGTTCCGGCCGCACACCCCAGACGTAGGCGCCGTCCTTGAGCATTGATCCATCCTTCAATGCGCGCTCGAACGCCAGGGTTTGCCCATCCGGCAGGAAAAGTGATCCAGCACTAATCTTTACCTCGATAAAATTCATCGGCGGCGAGCCCAGGAATCCGGCGACATAGGTGTTGGTCGGTCGTTCGAAAAGATTGAGTGGTGGACCGGCCTGTTCGATCTCCCCATCGCGCAGCAGGATAATACGCTGAGCGAGCGTCATGGCTTCTATCTGGTCGTGCGTGACGTAGATGAACGTCTTTCCGAGTTGCCCATGGAGCCGCTTGATCTCTTCGCGCATGCCATCGCGAAGCTTGGCATCCAAGTTGGATAGCGGCTCATCGAACAGAAACAGATCCGCGTCCCGCACGATCGCCCGGCCAATCGCAACGCGCTGGCGCTGTCCCCCCGAGAGTTCGCGCGGGTACCGAGTCACATAGTCATCGATGTCGAGCAGTTCGCAAGCCCACTTTACCTGTCTGTCGATGTCGTTCTGCGGCATCTTTCGCGCACGCAAGCCAAACGCGATGTTTTCGAAGACATTGAGATAGGGGTAAAGGGCGTAGGACTGAAACACCATGGCGATGTTGCGGTCACGCGGAGCAAGTCCGGCGATGGAGCGCTCACCAAGCACGATATTTCCAGCAGAAATATCTTCGAGGCCGGCGATCGACCGAAGCAAAGTGCTCTTGCCGCAGCCCGACGGCCCGACCAGAACCACAAACTGTCCGGCCGGGACCTCGATTGATACGTTCTTTACCGCATGGACGTTGCCGTAGAACTTATTGATGTTTTTCAGGCTGAGATCGGGCATTTCCTATCCTTTCACCGCGCCTAAAGAAATGCCGCGTACGATGAAGCGCTGCATGGTGCCGACAACGAGGATCATCGGCAGGACACCCAACATGCTCATGGCGCCGATCTTGGACCAAAAGGTCGACTGCGAACCAAAATAGCCCGTGACTTTCACGGTGTAGGTCACGACTTCCGATTTGGTGAGAATGAGTGCGAACAGAAAATCGTTCCACGCGAAGATGAATGTGAAGACGGCAGTGGCGAACAGGCCGGCGCGGGCCATCGGCATCACCACTTTCCAGAGAACCGACCAGCGGGTGAGGCCGTCCACCAGTGCGCTTTGCTCAAGCTCCAAAGGGATTTCCTGGATGTAGCCACGCATCATCCAGGTGACGTACGGCACGTTGAAGGCGGTGTAGAGCAGGATAAGTCCTAGATAGGTGTCGACCAACTGCCAGGATACATAAAGAAGGAACACTGGAAAGGCGACGCAGATCGGCGGAATCATGCGCTGCGATATGATCCAGATCGCCAGGTGATCGCCGCCGGTGCGAAAGCGCACGATGGAATAGGCGGCGATCGTACCAATGACCATGGCGAGTACTGTGCTGGTCCCGGCCGTCACAAGTGAATTCCAGACAGACCACGCGTCGCCGTCCCGGAATAGCGTCACGTAACTCGAAAAATGCACCTCGGTCGGGATCCAAACTGGCGGATAGGCGTAGATTTCTTCGGGCGTCTTGATGGAAATCGCGGCCAGCCAATAGACGGGAAAGACGAAGAGTATAGTCACGATCAGCGCGCACGCCATTCGGAGCGCCAGCCGCCAACCCTTGTCCCAGCGGTTCATCGTGCCACCTCCACCCGTCGCAGGGCCCAAATGACAATCACCGTGAGAATGAAGATCACCAGGAAGGCAATGGCCGATGAATAGGAGATCTCGAACTCGCGGAACGCCATCTGATAGGCATAAATCGAAATCGTCTCCGTAAACGTGCCGGGCCCGCCTTGGGTCATGGTCCAGATAACGTCGAACACTCGGAAGAGATCGAGCGCCCGGATCAACACGGCGATGAACATGACCGGCATTATGGCCGGCAGCACGATCCGGCGAAACGTCATCCACCAGGACGCCCCGTCGATTTGCGCTGCCTCCAACTGTTCTTTGTCGACGTTGGACAGTGCCGCCAGCAGCAGCAGGAACATGAAGGGCGTCCATTGCCAGACTTCGGCGATCAGAATCGCGGGCCAGACGAGCAACGGATCGACGGTCCACAGCAACGTAACCTCGCCGCCAGCGAACCAACTAATGATCTGGTTGATGGGGCCGAAGCGTTGGTCGAACATCAAGCGCCAGATCGAGCCGGCGACAATCGGTGAAATGATCGTCGGCAGCAGGATGATGGCGATCAATGTCTGTTTGAAGGGAAGCTTCTCGAGAAACAACATCGCCAGCAGATAGCCAAGCACCAGTTGGATCGGCAGGGCAATGGCCGTGAAGACGATTGTATGAAGCAACGATTCCCAAAGTCGGCTGTCGTCGAACAGCCGCGCGTAATTGATGAATCCTTGATAGCTCGTGTCGTTATCGAACATCGAGATGTTTTGAAACGACGTAACGATGAGCTTGATAAAGGGAAAGAGGCCAATCAACAGGATTACGAACACAGCCGGCGCAATCAAAGTGTATTTGAACACCCATTCTCGGTCCAAGGCGCTGGAGGCTCTGTTTGGCATGTATGCGCTGAATAATTTGGTGGTCGACGTTGACGATCCCTGGGCCGGGAGGATGGCCCAGGGAAACCGCTTCGTAGATACGGGCTCTTCTATTTCGGATAGGCGTTTGGCTTGCTCGCCCAGTCCTTGTAGACCGCTTTTTGTTTTTCGACACCGATACGCTTGGTCAACTTATCCCATTGTGCGGCCAGGTCGTCGAGGATCTTCTTTGGGTCTTCGCGCGCCCAGAGCTTGCTCAGCGACTGGCGAATGCCTTCCTCGTAGCGGTCGATCTGAATGAGGGACAGATCGAGGAGGCCCGTCTCGGCGCCGGCCTTCAGCGTGTCAAGATACTCGCCTGCGTTCGACCAGCGCGCGCGATATTCCTTACTTTCGAAATGGCTTGCGCGGAACGGATCCCGCAGGGCATACGGCAACTGCACGCGCTTTAGACTGATCTCTTCGCTGTTCATCCATTGAATGAAGAGATAAGCGGCCTCCTTGTGCTTCGAACCGGAGGCAACGGCAAGCGAGAAGCCGGCAGCAAGTTCGGGTGCCCCTCCCGGCGGCAGTGCATAGCCGATTTTGTCAGCCACTTTTGTCTCAGGGATCCATTTTAGGGCTTCAGTCCCTTTGCCGTATCCGGCAGCCCAGCGACCGACAGGTGGCCAGGATATCGTCATCGCAAGCTTGCCTGCCAGGAACTCATTGAAGGGTTCAATGAAGCCCCACTGTTCAACGCCCTTGGGCATGAACTTGGTGTCCGCCACCATGTCCTTGAACACTTTCACGCCGATATCGGAATTGACGGTGGCCTTCATCGTTTCGGCATCGAAGAATTTCCCGCCTTCGACGCGGAACCGCTCTTGGAATCCGAACTGTGCATTGCCCGGAGCATGGATCATACCGGCGCCGTAGACGTTCGGGGCATGCTTGTCGGTAATGAATTGCCCGATCTCACTGAATTGTTTCCAGGTTTTGGGGGGCGCCAGGTCGTAGCCGTGTTTGGCCTTGAACTCGGCCTTGTTCGTGGCATTCTCGAAAATGTCCTTACGGTAGTACAGGACCATGACGTCGCCATCGTCGGGGAAACCGTAGATCTTCCCGTTCACCTTCATCTGGTTATCGCGGTAGACCGGGGCGATCTTGTTGAGTTCATCGCGAAATCCATATTTGTCGACGAGATCGTCCAACTGGATGACGGCGCCCGCCTGCACCATATCCGGCAGTTGGCTCGGCACCACGTTCAGGACATCATAAGCGCCTGAACCCGCTCTGTGGGCCTGGATGGTCTTGGTGAACATCTCGGCCAGCGGTGATTCGATGACATTGATCTTGATGCCGGTCAGTTTCTCCCACATCGGGCCGGTGAAGTTCTTGGGGTCGAGCGGTTGCAGGCCGGCTTCATAGAACACGTTGAGCGTGATGCCGGAATGCTTTTTGGCCGCTTCCACGGCACGGTCTGCAGCACTCTGGGCGCTGGCAGCACTTGCCGTGAAGAGGGCCAAGGCGGACGCGGAGACCGCCAATATCGCCCGCCGTGTGATGTGTGTGCCCGTCATTGTTTCCTCCTTGTTTTGCTGGCCGGTCGACGGCCGGTGCTATTCGCAGATCTCGCGAACAGATTTTTGTATGGCTTGTGGGTCGAAGATGCGTTCCAGCCATCCCTCCCTGAAGATCTCCGGTTTGGCCTTGTCGATGGCCATCAGAGCGCCGTCGGAGAACTGCCCGCCGGGAAACGCTCCAAACGCAATCGCAAGCTCGACGTTAATGTGTCCGAGCATGAAGTCGATAGCGGCCTGCTTCGGTACGCCGAGTTTCACAGCATGGTCCGTGGCTTCGCGCAGTGCAAGGCACATGGTCGCCCCGACGGTCTCCGAAAGTGCGGGTTCCAGGATCGCCAATTGTTCCACTGTGCAGCGATGCGACCGGTCAACGGGTGCGTAGATGGCGCGTGCAACCTCCTCGCACTGGGCGTAGTGTTCCTCCGGGCCCTGCATGAGCGCGCAAACAATGTGCTGTTTGGCCAGTACGCCGCCAAAGAAGTCGTTCTGCTTTTCCTCGCTGTCCTCGTAGTTGAAGACGGATGGGTGACACGGATGTGTCACGAAGTAAGTGACGTCGTCGCGCTTCGGCATCTCACCGGCATGTGGTGCCGCAGCATCGAGCACAATCATCGCCGAACCGGATTGGACCTGACCTATGATGCCCTGCGCGACCTGACCGATCGCTCTGTCCGGAACGGCCAGTATGACGGCGTCAGCGCCTGAGACGGCCTGGCCGGGTTCGACGCAATCAACCCCAATCTTTTCTTTCAGCCTCTGCTGGCCCGCTTCTGAGATCTCGACGTGATCGACGGAGAACCGTGTGTCCTGAAGGTTCGTGGCAAGACGCACGCCCATCTTGCCGCCGGCGCCCAACAAAGCAATTTTCGACATGTCTGTTTCCCTTTTCGTCAGGCCACGAGGCCACCGTTTTTGACCGTTTCAAAGTAGTCGGGCCCGCCCATCTGTCCGCCCTTGAGCGCGATCTCGAATTCAGCAAGGCTCGCATTGTCCGAATGTGCCCGGCAAAGCGCGGCGCCTGGCGCCGCCGGCGCCAACGCCGTCAGTGCGAAGATGCCGAGCGTCGAAGCTCCATGGCTCGACGTGTCGCCGCCAGCAATGACAGCGCGCTTCAAACCCGTTTTATCAACCACGTCGCGCAGCAGTCGGCCCAGTCCGTTGCCGACGACTTCGTTGACGATCTCGTCCGATCTGCCGGATGTCCGTACGGCTTCGCGATAGGCGACCGTGGATGGATCATCGGGGCCGCTGGCCGTGAACACTATGGGGTCACGACCGGAACCGAGGCTTGCCAGGGCCGCGGCCGCCGCACCGTCCAGTTCGTCGCGCCAGGCCCGGTCATCAACGGCAAGCGCCGGATTGATCCTGATTGCTTCGAAGCCGCTGCATTGCGCCTGTCGGATCTGATCGGCGGTAATCGGTGAGCAGGACCCGGACACAACGGCGATGCGTTCTGCTTTGCCTGGATGCTGCGGCCGTTGACCGGCTTCCAGCAATCCGGCGTCGCGCCAATGAGCGACCAGAGCGTATTCAACACCCTGTGATCCAACGGCGAACAAGCGCTCGTCGCGATGCGCCCAGATCAGACGACCGGCTTCGGCGAGAGTCGCTTGGTCGATACAATCGATTGCGATGATCTGTGCGCCGGCCTCCTGTTGGCGCGATAGCGCTGCGTCGCCATCGCTTGCCAGATCGAGAACCGTGACGAGGCCCAATGGCGTATCTGTCTGCTGTGCCAGATGGCGGTTGACGTCCGCTTCATGCATCGGCGTGATCGGATGCCGGCTCATGACCGGATGTCGATCAAGTCGATAGGGAACACCGGAAATCCCGGCAAACAGGTTGCCGAAGGCTTGGTAGCGTTCGATCTCGGGGGCGGCGACGAACAGCGGGTGCCAAGCGCCGCCGAGCGTTGGAATGGCAATATCGCAAGCCCGGCCAATGGAGCCGACGTGGGGTGCGGAATCGAACGTGGAGCAGGTCTTGTAATGGTTGATTGGGGCGCCGTAGGCGGCCATGGCTGTGAAAACCTGCGGCAGCCGATTGACCATCCAATCCGGAGATTTTGAGCGCGCGATCCCAGCGATCCCGATTCCGCGATAGTCTGCGAACTCCTCGAGATGTTCGGCCGT
>JBPCWB010000233.1:0-5035 GCA_051009955.1 Hyphomicrobiaceae bacterium
GGTGTCAGACACTGCGCATCGCGTGCGCGCTCAAAGTCGGCCTCGGTCGCGAACATGATGTCGAACGTGATCCAGAACGGGCCGGCGTTCTTTGATCTGACGAGCTTTGCGAGCTGGCCGAGGGTCATGATTTTCTGCCGATGTCATCGAATCGAAAGCGAAAGAGCTCACAAGGATCCTGCGTATGAACGACGTGATGGAGGGCAAACCGCCAGGCCATTCCGCGATCGATTTCGGGTGGGGAGTAAGGGAAGGCAATACCGGATATAAAGCCATCCCATTCGGGCACCGGCCAGTGTGATGCAACGTGGGCGGCGAACCTGGCGACATCATTGGCCTGCGCCTGCGTCGGAGCTGTCACTGTGAACAGCAGACCGACTTCGTGCATAGCCGTCGGCGCCGGCTCATCTGCGCCCATGACGCCGTCGCGGCCGTAAACCGTGATGTCGATACGCAGTTCCTCGCCGACAGTCAGGCCGGTCAGTTCCTTGGCGCGGCTGGCGAAGAAGGCTTCCATCTCTGCGAGCCAAGTGTCCAGCTGGCCAATGATAACGGGATCGCGCACACCTCCGATGACCACTGTTTGATAGCCAACGGGTGCAGCACCTTCCAGCTTGACGGTGTAAGCTTCGTGCCTGAAGGCTGAGCCCGTAACGCGCGTCGTGCGCGCATCGCGTTGTTCGTATCGAGAGTCGGTTGTGTCGAGCGTGCCCGACGGTTCGCGGATCAGATGTGGATCTGCGTTTTCGTATAAGGTGTGGGAGGCAATACCGAGCGGCGTCGCCGCTGCGTCGAGGGCCGCCGGCTCAATGTCAAATCCGTTCGCGTCAATTTCGGCTAACATTCCGTCGGCGCGCGAGATTGTTGAGCAAACCGCTCCGCATTCGATTGTCTTTGCACAGTGCCAGATCGGTCCCGGCGGGAGACCGCGCATCAGAGGCAGAGCGGCGAACAGAGCGGTGTCGGAAGCGCGTCCGGCAAGGATCACCTCGGCGCCTTCGGCAAGTGCCTTCTGGATCGGTTCCGCGCCCATCATGGCCACGATATGACTGCAGTCGGTGAATGTCTCGGCGGCAATCTGCGGCGCGCCGGGCAAGGCCTCGATCTGGACGCTCGTCCATTTTTCGGCCAGCGCCTGACCGTTCTGCTCGGCGTAAATGCGGGCAAGCCGGAACTTCATGCTGTGGCGCTTGGCGATGTCGATCGCGATGTCCGCCGTCCAGTCGACGCCGCTGTCAACGCCGGAGGTGCCGCAGGATCCGATGATCAGTGGCACGTTCAGGGCCTGCCTGGCCTGCAAAAGGCGTTCGAGATCGCGAACGATGGCGGCACGTGACATTTTCGGGATCGCGCCGCCCAGGTGGCTGGGACCGCTATCTGTCGAGCCGGCATCGCAGGCGATGACGTCCGGTTTCCAGGCAATCGCCCGTTCCAAGGAGGAATCGAGAAAACCCATTCCCAACGCACCGGTCGGCGCATAGAGCTTCACGGATCAATCTCCTTCTGCCACTCCTGCGGCTCTCGCGGCAGCACGTCTGCGCCGGTAGGCCGGCAGGAAAATCAATAGCAGGCCGATAATCAACAGCGCCAGTGTCATTGGTCGTTGCCACATGAAGCCGACTCCATCGGTCAGGTTCACGGCCCGTGCGAAGTTGTTCTCCATCATCTGACCAAGGATAAACCCAATCAGCAGTGGAGCGACAGGGAAGTCGGCGAAGCGGAGGATCGTCGCAATCGCTCCCATGCCCACAAGCAACAGCAGTTCAGTGGCGTTATTCTGGCCGATGTAGGCACCCATCAACGTAAAGAACAGGATGAATGGGATCAGGTAGTTGCGTGGCACCGCCAGCAGTTTTGCGATGTACGGGATCAGCGGCAGATTGAGGATCAGCAGAACGACGTTGCCGACATACATAGAAATGATGACCGCCCAAAAGATCTCTGGCCGATCGACCATTAGCCGCGGTCCTGGGGCAACATTCAGGGCAAGCAAAGCTCCGAGCAGGATCGCCGTTGTCCCTGAACCCGGGATTCCCAATGTCAGCAGTGGCACGAACGACCCGGTGCAGGCCGCATTGTTTGCCGTTTCGGGCGCGGCCAAACCCTTGATCGAGCCCTTGCCGAATTCTTCCTGCTCCTTGCCCTTGGCGATATTCCGCTCAACGGCGTAGCCGAGGAACGAGGCGATCGTTGCCCCGGCACCGGGCAAAACGCCGATCAAGAAACCCTGGATCGATTGCCTCGCGACAACGGGAGCAATTTTGCGGGCTTCTTCGCGGGTTATGCGCAGATCCTTGATCTCACTACTGCTGGCACTGCCCGTCTTGGAACGCGATGGGTCGAGCACCAGGAACAGGGCCTCCGGCAGCGCGAAGAGAGCCATGGCCAGAGTAATGAATCCGATACCGCTCTGCAGATCCTGAACTCCGAGCGTGTATCGCGGGGCATTGAACAGCGCGCTTTCACCGACGGTCGCCAGCATCAATCCGGCAATCGTCATCAACAGCGCTTTCGCCACCTGTCCGGTTCCGGCGAAAGCGGCAATGGCTGACAATCCGACGACCATCAGCGCAAAGTATTCGGCGGAATGGAAGAGGAGAGCAAAGGTTGCGAGGGCCGGCGCAAATCCCAGTAAGAGGATCGCGCCGACCGTCCCCCCAGCAAATGAGGAAATAGCAGCGATCGTCAGCGCTTTGCCGGCCTTGCCTTGACGCGCCATCGGATAGCCGTCGAACGACGTGGCGACGGTCCCTGCAACGCCGGGTGCATTGATCAGGATGGATGAGGTCGAGCCGCCGAAGATGGCGCCATAATAGACGCCGGCCAGCAGAATGAGAGCTGCGGCCGGATCGCCGATCTTGATGGCGATCGGGATCATGATGGCAATGATCGACATCGGGCCAAGGCCGGGCAGCATGCCGATGAAGGTACCAAGCAGGCACCCGGCAACAACCATGAATAGATTTTGAAACGACAGGGCCGATGACAGGCCCATCATGATGCCTTCAAGCACAGCAGCCTCCTAATCAGGCAGAGATGAACCACGGCCAGGGTTTGAGGACGATATCGAGCAGGCGCTCGACCAGGAACCAGATGGCAAATGCTGCAATCAGTGCAATCGGAATCAGGAGATGTAACTTGCGTTCGCCGAGCAGGATGGAGCTGCCGGCCAGAAAAAGTGTCGTCGAGGCAACGAACCCGAGAGGGCGCAATAAAAGTGCGTAGGCCACCATGGCCAAAAGAAGCCCGACGGCTTGGGCGATGTGGGGCCATTCAAGTTTGGAGAGGTCCAATTGTCCGGAAGTGCCGCCTTCTCCAGGGGGGCTCGAGAAGGCCAGGATCACCAGGGCGACAATGGCGCCAACGACCGAGAGCACCTTCGGCATGGTGTTGGGCAGAAAGGACATATTCAGTTCAAATGGCAGCAGGTCGTTTTCCATGGTCACGAAGGCGGTGTATCCGTATCCCACACAGATCACCAGGAAGATCGCTGCGATGCCGCGCTCGAGTGTCATGTGATTGCCCTCGGTGAGAATGCGAGACCAGCATCAGCCTCGCTCTTCGGATGATCGCAGGCGCGGAGCTCTGCCGCGCCTGCGGTTCAGCGATTTACTTCTTCAGGAAGCCCAGTTCGATCATCAGCGCTTTGATGATCCCTTCCTGTTTTTCGAGGAAGCCCGTGAACTTGTCGCCGGAATTGTGGATATTGACCCAGCCATTGCGCTTGCGCACGGCTTCCCACTCCGCCGTTTTGTACATCGCGTCGATCGCGTCGCGGTAAGCGTTCGCCTTGTCGGCTGGCAGCCCAGGCGCTGCAAAGAAGCCGCGCCAGTTGACGAACTCAGCTTCGTAGCCTTGCTCTTTCAGCGTCGGGGCGTCAGGCAGAGCATCGACTCGTTTGCCGGACGTCACACCAATGACGCGCATTTCTCCGGCCTTCGCCAGGGCGACGGCTTCCGAGAAGCCGGTCGAGCCAACATCAATTTCACCGGCGAGGAGCGCAGCATTGAGTTTGCCGCCGGCATCGTAGGGGATGTACTTGACCTTGGTCGGGTCGGCACCCGCGGACTTGAAGGCCATGGCGGCAACCAGATGGTCCATTCCACCGGGAACCGAACCGCCGCCGACGGAAACCGACTTGGGATCCTTCTTGTATTTCGCGACGACATCCTTGAAGGACTTAATCGGACTATCCTTGGCCACGATCAGCGCCGCATAGTCGCCGATCGTTCCGGCGATCATGGTCAAGTCACGGAAATTATGCGGAAACCGCCCGACCAGAGAACGAATGACGATTGGTGTCGAGTTGACCATGAGTGTGCCGTGGCTCGACTTGGCATTTTCGATGAGATAGCCGATCGCCTTGCCGCCGCCGCCGCCGGACATGTTTTCGTAGGACGCAGAGCCGACAAGCCCGGACTTGGTGAGGGCTTCACCTGTACCGCGTGCCGTGCCATCCCAGCCACCGCCGGCACCACCAGGAATCAGAAAGTGAATGCTATCGAGCTTTTTGTCGGCTGCGTATGCTGAGCCGACGAAAGATGCCGTCGTTAGAGCAACGGCTGCAACAAGCCCGATACCGACTGCGCGAGAACCTCGTGGAAACATGTGGTTCCAACTCCTTTGTAATATTGGTTCCATTGTCGAAACGCTACGACCCGGTCAGGTCGGACAGTGAGCAAGCGCTTCGACAGATCTTCAGCGTCGAACCGGAGAAGGAGTTCAGGCACGTGGCCTGGTAGCTTGTGGAAGTGCTTTTCGTTTCCTCCGGCCGCCGCAATGATTGACTCATTGTCCTTTTCGACCGAACAGCCGGTTAGCACGTCAGGCTGTCATCAACCTGTCAGGGTGTGGATTAGTTGCCCGATAGCGCCGCATTCCATCGTTTAAGCAAGCGCTGTCGTTTGGCCTGGTCAAGATAGACAAGCAATCCCGGACCGACTCGGATCGGCCGCAGGGCTGCGCCCAGCTTGGCGCGAAGGGCGCGCGCAGTCGATGGACCCGATAATCGCATCGTCACCGCGTTCATGTGCAT
>JBPCWB010000234.1:0-6485 GCA_051009955.1 Hyphomicrobiaceae bacterium
CGACTCCAATGCTCGCCGCCAAGTCCGACGTCAAACAGATACAGCCAAAGCTTGCCTTGGCCGAGCCTGCGCCAGTGGAGCATCTGGCCCGCGTCGCCGGCGTGAGCTTTGTCGAGCGCTTTGATGCAAATCTGTTGCACAGCGCGGTCGAAACCGAACGTGCCGATACCAAACTGTTGACACGGGCTGTCCTGTCGATGCTCGCAACGACCGTCACCCGTGGCGATATTGCGAAACGCGAGCAAACGGCCGCGCGTGTCACCAAGGTCGCCATGCCGGGTGGATTTCTTCCGCTGCCGGTGCGCAGACCAGCGCGACCGAACAAATCGGTGCAAACAGATAACCAATCCGTCCTTGGACCGCCGGTCCCGGAGCGCAACCCGGTCTTCATGGCATTCAGCTGCATTCTGCGAGACCACGAAAAGGGCCTCAGCGCGAGGCTTGGCAAGATAGATCGGCGGGCCGGACACCCATTGCTGAATCTCGCTGTCACACGCGCTGACAGCACCTCGGAGTAGCGACCATGATGTTGTTTCACAGCTATACGTTCATCCTGGCCTTTCTGCCGATCAGCTATGCCCTGTTTCTTCTGGCCTACAAAGCCGGCGGCTGGCCCATGGCGATCCGGTTTCTGGGTCTGGCATCGCTTGCATATTACGCACAATTCGGACTGGCGCCGGTTGGCATTTTGATCGCCTCGGTTGTCGCCAACTTCGTGCTCGGGCGGATGATCATCGACCACCGTCAAAATGGCAGCCTAGCCGGGCTGCTGCTGGTCGCCGGCGTCGTGGGAAATATCGCGTTGCTCGGTTACTTCAAGTATTCGAACTTCCTGATTGATATTGCCAATATGGCCAGCGGTGGCGGCTTCTCTCATCTCAGCATCATTCTGCCAATCGGGATCTCGTTCTTCACCTTCATTCAGATCGGATACCTGGTTGAAGCCTATAGCGGTAGTGTCGAACACCAGCCGTTCAGCCGCTATCTCGTTTTTGCGACATTCTTCCCGTGCATCACTGCCGGCCCGCTCGTTCTGCAGCGTGAAATCTTCTCGCAGATGAGTGGCCGAGAGGACCAGGCCTTCAATGCCCATCGGCTTGCGGTCGGTCTCACACTGTTCGGCATGGGATTGTTCAAAAAGGTCGTCCTGGCTGACTCGATCGCCCCCTATGCAGACGTTGTTTTCAACGGCGCGGCCGGTGGTCTTGCGGTCACGCAGGTGACCGCCTGGGCCGGTGCCCTGTGCTACACGCTGCAACTCTACTTCGACTTCTCGGGCTATTCGGACATGGCGCTGGCGCTTGGCCTGATCTTCGGCCTCAAGCTGCCGCTCAACTTCAACTCGCCCTTCAAAGCCACCAACATCTCTGATTTCTGGCGACGTTGGCATATGACGATGACGCGGTTCTTCACCAATTTCATCTATACGCCGCTGGCCATGAATGGGATGCGCCGTGCGCTGCAGTCGCGATCCAATTCGCTCGTGAAATATGTCTTGACGGCCGCGGTGCCCGCCATCGTGACTTTCCTCGTCGCAGGTATCTGGCACGGTGATGGCTGGAGCTTCGTCGTCTACGGTCTCATTCACGGCTTCGCGATCGCCGCCTATCTCGGCTGGCGGGAGTTCAAGATCGACATGCCGAAACCTTTCGCATGGGCGTTCACAATGGCTGTCGTCGTGACGGGGCTGGTCGTGTTCCGTGCCGATAACTTGTCTACGGCGACGACACTTCTCGCCAGCATGTGGGCACCGGCAATATTCGCAAGCGCAGATGCGGCCGCGTTTGTCGACGTCGAACTGCGCAAAGCGTTCTCACTGATCGTCCTGCTGGGATCGATTGTGCTGCTGCTGCCGAACACCCAGCAAATTCTTCACCACAAGTGGGTCAGCAGCGATCCCATGCCGACGGACGCGCCGCGTGAAGCCGGGCTCGTACGCTGGCAGGCGACGCCATCGTCGGCCCTGGCGGTCAGCGTGCTGTGCTGCCTTGCCTTGTCATCGCTCGGCGCGAGTTCGGGCTTCCTGTACTACCAATTCTAATAAGAGGAGAGACGTATCATGAACCAACAAGTCAGGGATGTGCGGGAAGTAAATCTGGATCTGCCGCGGGAGGTCGACTCCGAAGTGGCGGGCGATATTCAGAAGGAATCGGTTTTCGTCTCTCCCGGTATCGACCGCATTGTCGTTAACGAGGACATGAAGACAGCCTGCGTCAAGCTGCAGCCCAATGCTTTCAGCGATGAGCTAATCGACAAGGCCAAGCGCTTTCTCGATGTCATGAGCAAGCAGGCCAGCGGCTTCGAAATCAAGGTTTTCAACGAAAGCCAGCGCAGTGACACCGGCCCTTACGAGCACAACGTCAACCGTAAGCTGGTCGAGCGCGGCTGGTTGCATGACTACGGCAAGGGACAGGTCGCCTATTCGGGCCCGGTTCTGAAGCTGGCGCGCCTGGTCAACGAGAAGGCCGGCGAACTCTACGCAGAGGCATTCCAGGCCTTCGACTCGCACTTTCCGGCCCTGGTTGACGCCGACACGCTGCACAAGTGTGGCTATTTCGATAGTCATCCGAACGCCGTGACGTTCATCGGCAATATGATGGAAGACTTCGATGCCATTGAGGAATTCCGTGCCGCAAACTCCTGCTCCGAAGGTGCGTTGTTGCCGCCACAAGATCACGTCCACAATGATGGCATGTGTCTCAATCCGGCGGCGTGCTTTCCGTGCTACCCGACACTGACCGGCAAGACTTTCGCTGAAGGTCAGTGCTACACGTGGCTTGGCCGGGTCTTCCGGTATGAGTCTCGCAACATCGACGGTCTTGACCGCCTCTACGAGTTCAATGTTCGCGAATTGGTGTTTGTTGGCGATGAGGACTACTGCCGGGATTGCCGCACGAAGGCGCTGCCGGTTGTCGAGGAACTGGCCGCATACTTCGATCTCGATCTGAAGGTGCAGACCGCGACAGATCCGTTCTTTGCAACGGTGTCGGCCGCCAAGAAGTTCTGGCAGGCCGCGCAAGAGGTCAAGAACGAAATCAAAATTCCAGTCCTCGACGGCGACGGCAACACCAAGCACTTGGCGTGCGGTTCGATCAACTTGCACGGCAATTTCTTCGGCGACCGCTTCGACATTACGACCGGCGAAGGCGCACCGGTGCACACCGGTTGTGTCGGACTTGGCATCGAGCGCTGGGTGCTCGCAGGTTTCACGCAGCACGGCTTTGATGAAGCACGCTGGCCCAAGCCGGTGCGCGAGATCATCTTCGACTGACCTATCAACTCAATCATGGAAAACATAGGAGGCGAACCATGAGACTCTATCAGGTGATTGCAAAGGTACTGAGCGTCGAACCAGATACGCTCGGTGAAGAATCGAATGCGGACAACACCGCGAACTGGGATTCGCTGCGCCACATCGAAGTAATCTTTGCAGTCGAAAGCGCATTTCACGTTCGCTTTGCGATGCCGGAAATCACCGGCCTCAGAAACCTCGGTGACATTCGTCAACTCCTCATCAACAAGGGCGTTGATCTTTCTGCGGACGAACAGGCACCGGCAGCGATCTCCGCCTAACCCGGCGGCTTTCTGGTGTGGACGATAACTTTTGGGATTTTTTGCGATATGACGACCCGACGTACCATAAACTTCCTGATCGCTGATGACGATGCCGACGATCGCATGTTGATTGAGGATGCATTCGTCGAGTGCTGCCTCAGCAACAAGCGGGACTATGTCGAAGATGGTCAGGAATTGCTCAATTACCTCCGCGCCGAGGGAAAGTGGGCAGACCGTGATCCGTCAGACCTGCCAGGCGTGATCCTGTTGGATCTCAACATGCCACGCATGGACGGTCGTACGGCCTTGTCGCACATCAAGGACGATCCTGTTCTGAAAAGGATCCCCGTTGTCGTGCTGACCACGTCAAAGGCCGAAGAGGATATCTTTCGCACGTATGACCTGGGCGTGAACTCGTTCATTTCGAAGCCCGTTACGTTCGAAGGTCTCCTCAATGTTGTGCGCGCGCTCAATCACTACTGGATTGAGCTGGTGCAACTGCCGACCTCGGAAGCGGCCTGAGCAATGGATCCCGAGCTTTCGCGCCGTGTTTGCCGGACCGCGCTCAGCGCGGTCACGGCGAGGCGACAGCGACCGAAGTAAAGGTCTCGTCACGCAGGCAATTTCCTGAACTCACTGGCTCAAACAACAAAGGCATTTTGCATTTTCAGGAATTGCATATTCGGCCGATGATCGCGTGGAGTAGATAATGGATAACAGGGAAGAGTCGATCAGAATTCTGATCATCGACGACGATGACGACGATATCTTCCTGATCTCCGACACGCTCGGAGAGATTGAAGAGCGCGACATCGAAATCCACGTCGAGCGGTCTCCGACAAAGGGCATCGAGGCTTTGGCCCACAATGCCTATGACGTTGCGTTGTGCGACTTCAAGCTTGGTGCAATGAGCGGCATTGACGTCATCAAGTTTGCGCGCTCCGAGAAAATCGAAACACCCATTATACTGCTGACGGGCGTCGGCAACAAAACCGTCGATCAGGCAGCTCTGGAGGCCGGCGCGGCGGACTTCCTGGCCAAGGACACGATCTGCGCGGCGTCGCTCGATCGCGCCATCCGCTATGCGGTCGCCAATCATTCCCGCCAGCAGTTGCTGCATGCTATCGTCAACAATGCGAACGCTGCCGTATTGGTGATGGACAAGGAACACAGGCCGATCCTGTGGAACACCAGCCTGCTGCAACTGGCAGAGCAGTATGCGCGGCGCACCGGCAGCGACGCGATTGACCTTCTATTGACCGAGATCGTTGCCCACGAGAGCGGCGATCTGCGAATTGGACAAGTCATCTGTGACATTCACGTCGCAGACCTGTCAGACGGTGGACGGATCTGCGCACTGCATGATGTCACCGAGCGGGTCAAAGCGCTCGAAGAGCGACGCGATGCTGAACGGCGGATCGCGCATCTGGCCGTGCATGACAGTCTGACCGGGCTTCCGAACCGAACCGCATTCAATGTGCGTCTGGCTGACGAAATCAAGCATGCGCTGGGTAGTCGTGGCGAATTCTACTTGCTCAATCTCGATCTCGATCGCTTCAAGGAAGTCAACGACGTGTTCGGCCATGGCTTCGGTGACAGCTTTCTGATTGAAGTGACGAACCGGCTCAACAGCGTCCTGGCCGGAAACGAGTTTCTCGCCCGCCTCGGCGGTGATGAATTCGTGGCCATCCAAAGAAAGATCGGCTCTGAGGGCGGCATGCCCTCCCTTGCGGAGCGGTTCGCTGAGGCAGTCACCGCGCCTTTCACGATCGAAGGCAAGGTGATCAACGCGACCGTTAGCATCGGTGCGGCTGAGTTTCCCCAGCATGGTCGCGATACGGAAGCGCTGCTCTCGAATGCCGATGCCGCCATGTACCGCGCCAAGAGCAGTATCGGCACCAGCATCAGCCTCTTCGACCGAGACATGGATGAGAGTATCCGCAAGCGCCGCGCCTTGGCCAATGATCTGAAAACGGCTCTGGCCACGAACCAGATCGACGTTTACTTCCAGCCGCAGGCCCTGGTGCTCAACCGAAAAATTGTCGGTTTTGAGGCGCTCGCGCGCTGGCAACACCCAAACTATGGCTACGTTTGTCCGGAAGAGTTTATTCCCATTGCCGAGGAAAACGGTCTCATTATCGAACTCGGCGACACGGTTCTGAAAAAGGCTTGCAGCTTCGCCGCGCAAATGCCCGATCTCTACAAGATCTCCGTCAACATCTCGCCCGTGCAGATCAAGCAGTCGGATCTCTATGCCTCCATCGAGTCAGCATTGAACGGTTCTGGTCTCGATGCCCAGCGGCTGGAACTGGAAATCACCGAGAGTCTCTTCATTGACGACCTCGATCGCACGACGCGCGTTCTTGAAGCCCTCCGGAAGCTTGGCATATCGATCGTGATGGACGATTTCGGCACTGGGTATTCGTCACTGCGGTCACTGATCTCTTTTCCTTTCGACAGCATCAAGATCGACAAGTCCTTCGTCTCCGAAATCGGCCGCTGCAACCAGGCCGAGGAAATCATGCGCGCCGTCGCCCAGCTGGCAGCAAACCTCAATTTCGACGTCGTCGCGGAGGGCGTCGAAAAGGAGCAACACGTGCGCTTCCTGTCGGCTTGCGGCTGCAAACTTATGCAGGGCTACTTGATCGGAGCACCGACCGGTCGGCGCCAGACCAACAAGACCATCATTGAACCCGACTTGACCGATCGACTGCGGGCACGGCGCGAGGAAGCCGAGCGCTTGACGCAGCCTGCTGATCCTCAGGGCTTGCGCAAATCGTCCGGCCCAACCCGCGCTGCATAGAGCCAATCGGCATTGCAGCTCTGGTGCGGGGCGCGGCGGAGAAGGTGTCGTCCGACCGATGCGATGAGGGGTGGGTTGAATGCCGGCTTGCCGCCGGCGTCCCGCCTCAGTCGGCCTATGCAGGAGC
>JBPCWB010000235.1:0-2967 GCA_051009955.1 Hyphomicrobiaceae bacterium
TGCGCTGTCCACAAACTACAACGACGCACCAACAAAGGCGTCGCGGCCCTATGACGAGGGACGTGACGGTTTCGTCATGGGCGAAGGCGCCGGCGTCGTCGTTCTTGAGGAATACGAGCGCGCCAAAGCACGCGGCGCGAAGATCTATGCCGAAATAATCGGCTATGGCCTCTCCGGGGACGCTTACCATATTACGGCGCCGGCGGAAGACGGTGACGGTGCTTTTCGCTGCATGTCGGCGGCGATCAAGCGCGCTGGCATTGCACCCGGAGACATCGACTATATCAATGCCCACGGCACGTCGACGCCAATGGGTGACGAAATCGAACTCGCTGCGGCAGAACGCCTGTTTGGTCAGGCGACCAGCTCACTGGCGATGTCATCGACAAAGTCGGCCATCGGGCACTTGCTAGGTGCCGCGGGAGCCGTCGAAGCGATATTCTCAATTCTGGCCATTCGCGACAACGTGGCCCCGCCAACGCTCAATCTCGACAATCCATCTGTTGAAACACCGATAAATCTAGTACCGCATAACGCGCAAAGCATGACAATTGACACGGTGCTGTCTAACTCATTTGGATTCGGCGGTACCAATGCTTCGCTAGTTATGCGACGAGTCGCCTAAAGTCGCGGGTGCGGTAATGTAGCCGACGGAAACGTCCGGATTATTGGCTACGCGCCTGCTTTTGCCACATTTTGTTGTACGTTCTCGTTCAAGTTCCGCTTGGATGCGGCACTATTTTATTGTTGATCTAAAAAGGATTGCGCGTTGAGTCGTCGACAGGGCCACAGACCAGCGCATATGTCGCGTTCGCCGCTGCAGCCGCGGAGTCCGATGGAAGTCATCGAACCCACGCGTGCCCCAGGTCGTCCACGCGGTTCCCGGCGTAACAGAGCAATTCATCCGATGAGAACGACCATGCGCTGGTTAAACGGTTTTCTCACCTTCATTTTGGCGATGATGGCTGTGGCGGCCGGTAGTGCCATCTGGTTCAGCCACCAGGTGGACCGGACCGGCCCCCTGGCCGAAGTTCGATTGATCTCCATTCAGCAGGGTAAAGGTACGCGGGCGATTGCAACCCAACTTGAGACCGCCGGGCTGATCTCGAGCCGCCACATATTCCTGGCACACCAGATTGCACACAACATGTGGGAACGCGCGCAGGGCCGCGTCCCTCAAACTCTAAAGGCAGGCGATTATCAGTTGAAGCCTGGCGCCAGTGTCCGCGAGATTGCATCGGTCATTCGCGGCGGCAAGGCGGTGCTCATTTCTGTTCCGGTGCCGGAAGGCCTGACGAGTCATCAGGTTGTCCAACGCTTGCGCGCCAACGATCAACTGACCGGCGAAATTGAGACACCGCCGCCAGAGGGTTTCCTCTTGCCGGATACCTATCGCGTCCCGATCAAAGCCGAACGCAACGCCGTCTTGGGCATGATGGCCCGAGAGCAGCGCAAATTTCTGAGCAAAGTGTGGGAAGAACGTCGACCGGATTTGCCCTATAAGGACGTCAGCGAGGCCCTGATCATGGCGTCTCTCGTGGAAAAGGAAACCGGCCCGAAAGACGATCCCGCAAGGATTGCAGGCGTGTTCGTCAACCGTCTGCGCAAAGGCATGCGCCTGCAGTCGGACCCCACCATCCTCTACGGGAAATTCGGGAGCAAGGTGAACTGGGGCAGCAAAATTTTCCGCTCCGACATTCAAAAGAAGACGACACACAACACCTATCAAATCGATGGCCTGCCTCCGACTCCGATATGCAACCCAGGCCGGGCATCGATTGCCGCAGCACTGAACCCGGCGGACACAAAAGATCTTTATTTCGTGGCCAACGGCAAGGGTGGCCATATTTTCTCCGAGACCGTGCAACAGCACAATCGTGCCGTTGCACAATGGCGCAAGATCGAGCGTGAGATTCGAGCGGCTGAAAAAGCAAAGGCACAATTGCCGTTGACCGATGCTGTACCCAAGGCCCAAGTCGTCGTCGCAACAACCAATGCAGAAGCCAGTCCGCAAGCCCGGGCCACTCCGCAGGCAGCCGCCGCCGCGGCACAACCGCAACAAGCGGTGGGCACCAACGGCGTGCCCTTGCCTCAGCGCAAACCGCAACGCTAATCTGCTAGTACTTGATTAGTTGACTCGATTCGCATTGAGATGATCTCGATGCGAGCAACGGCTGTTGACAAATCCGAAGGCGAGCATGGCGATTAGCAGCATGACGGGATTTGCCCGGACGGAAGGGTCGCTCGACGACACGACCTGGCATTGGGAGCTGCGCAGTGTCAACAGCCGCGGTTTGGACGTTCGCGTGCGGGTGCCACCCGGCAACGATCGGATTGAACAGCCGGCCCGCCAAGCGTTGTCGGCAAAATTTGCACGCGGAACGATATCCGCGACACTTACTGTACAGCGTAGCTCAAGCGGAACCGAGATCCGCCTTCACGACCAAAATCTGAAACAGGTTCTACAGGCGGTCGACCATCTGCGGGCATTGACGAACGCGGGAGCGCCATCAATCGATGCCCTGCTCAATGTGAAGGGTGTTTTGGAAGTTGTCGAACAAGAAGAAGCGGAGGAGCGGACCGCCGCCCGACGCGACGCAATTCTCGCCAGCCTCGATACGGCGATGGGCCAGTTGATCGCCAACAGGCAGGCCGAGGGCGAAAGGTTGGCCGTCATCGTCGAGGAACAGCTTTTGGAGATCGAGGCTTTGCATGAAGACGTGGCGCGGTCACCGGCGCGAGCTCCAGCCAAGATTGCCGATAGATTGCGCGAACAGATCGATCGCTTGATCTCTGCAAATTCCACCTTGGACGCCGATCGCCTGCATCAGGAAGCCGTCCTCATTGCAACCAAGATTGATGTTGCAGAAGAGCTCGATCGTCTCAAGGCCCACGTCTCCGCAGCCCGCGACTTGCTGGTTGCCGATGGGCCGGTTGGGCGAAAGCTCGACTTTCTTTCGCAAGAAT
>JBPCWB010000236.1:0-2847 GCA_051009955.1 Hyphomicrobiaceae bacterium
GACGGCGACCCCGACTTCCGCTGCGTGCCGTTTCCGATCGAGGCCATCCGGAATCTTGATGAACAGGCGCGACGGCAACTTGATGTACTCGGCATAGCCGCCATCACAATCGCGACCGACATTGCCCGCGAGTGCCTCGCACAAGGGTTCGCGGTTTGACAGGCAATAGAGGCAGGTTCCGCAATGGATGTAGAAGTATGCGGTGACCACATCACCGATGGCGAGATTGGATACGCCGGCGCCGACTTCGACAACCTCCGCACAAATCTCATGCCCAATGATACGGGGAAATTCGATCGGCGTGCGTCCGGCTTTGTAATGTTGAATCGTCAAGCCAGAGCCGCAGGCATAGACTTTTGCGACCGCCTCTCCCGCGCCGGCGATCGGGTCCGGGACGTCCTTGAGAACGAATGGCGTGTTTGGCGCCTCAAGCACCATCGCTTTCATCACCAACTCCTACGGATTGATTTGCAAGAATTCTTCAGGCGGTTCCGGCCGCGCAGTGGTTCATGCGGCTCAGCGGTCAATTCCGACCCTGCAATATATCGACGATCTTCGCGTAACCACGCGCCTTGGCAAGATCGAGCGGCGTATGGCCCGAGCGATCCGCGATCCGCGTGTTGGCTCCGGCCTCGACAAGTGCGCGCGCCGTTTCTGTATGTCGCGGGCCGCCGTCACCGAGGACCACCGCTTCGATGAGCGCGGTCCAGCCAAGATTATTGACATGGTCCAATGGAGCGCCGGCTGCGATCAGTGCTTTGACCACGTCGACGTGCCCCAGATGCGCAGCCGCAATCAACGCCGTACCATCATAGACGCTGGTGATGTTGGCGGGATTTCCGCCCAGCCTAACGGCCAATTTCACAAGACCTGCGTTGCCCGCTACGGCTGCGATCGTAATGATGTCGTACTTGTCATTCTCGAGCAGGTTGGGATCGGCACCGGCCTTTGCGAGGGCTTCCATCGCGCCAGCATGCTTAGCGAACGTTGCGACATGTAGCGGTGAACGGCCGGCCGGGTCGCGCGCGTTGAGATTGGCACCGGCCTTCGCCAGTGCCTTGATTTTGGAGGTGTCGCCGGCCCAAGCCGCCGCATGCAATCCTCTATATTTTGCGATCTCCCCCTGTGACGGTGCGATCTGAGCGCGTGCCAACTGCGAATTGTGCGTCTCAATCAAGGCAAACAAGATTAGAAATATTTGAACAAGTAGAACTCGCACGTGAGTTGCTCCATTTGATTGCGCCGGCAGAAAAGCTCGCAGAAAGATTATCCGCACAGCTTCGGTGAACCAGCCTTGTCGCCGTTACGACCGTAGTACATGAGCTTGACATTTGCCCAGTAGGCGGCGGCTTCGCACATCGGGCAAGGCCGTGACGAAGAATACATGACGTGGTTTGAAAGGTTCCTTGTGTGCAACCGCTTGGCTGCGTCACGGATCGCCTCCATCTCGGCATGAGCCGTTGGATCGCTATTGGTAACAACGCGGCTTGGAGCCTGTCCGACGATCTTTCCGTCGCCATCAACGATGAGCGCGCCATATCCCTGATCCCCGTTAGAGACCGCCAGATCGCGCATGGCAAACGCGCGCTCGACAAAGTTACGGGACGTTGGACTGGCCGGTTGCGCGATGGGGCCCTCTTCACGAGCAACAGCCGGCGAATGAACCGTTGCCGCGGCTCCACCCAACAGGAGCGCGCCAGCTGCGACGTGCCTGCGGCTCAACACATAGGCTTGTTCTTTGCGTTTCATGCCATTCCTCCATCATCATGGCTCATCCGTTTGCGTGGCGGGGCGGTCGCGTGCGGCCTGGACCGCATCTGGACCGGCTTGAATTCGGGTCTTCCGCCTCCGATTTGCAGAATTCGCCTTGCGTTTGCGGGCCTGCAACCAAACATAAAGGCGCATGGCGAAATAGCGAACGCGCAATTGGCTTGCGATGGGTCCTCAAGTCGGAGGCGGAAAGGACACCAGTCGATCACAGGTGACGCCATCACGCAATTGTCAGAAGATAACTGCCATGAGCCAGATTGAGATTGACGCGCTGCGGGAAATCGATCCGCTAATCGTCGTTGACCTTGAGGCAACGTGTTCGGACGATAACAGCATCCCGCCGGGAAAAACGGAAACCATCGAGATCGGCGCTGTCGTTGTCGATGTCAGACGGTTCGCGATTGCGGCTGAATTTCAGTCGTTTGTGCAACCCGTGCGAAACCCCAAGCTGTCTGAATTCTGCACGAACCTGACAGGCATCACGCAGGACATGTTGCATGGCGCACCGGCCTTCACTGACGCGTTTGCAGCGTTAACGGACTGGATCGATGAGCAGGCACCGAAATCGGTGTTCTGCTCCTGGGGTGCCTACGATCGCCGCCAGTTCGAACAGGACTGCCGGCTCCACGGAGCTGGCTACGCGATGCCGCCGCATGCCAATCTCAAAGCCTTGTTTGCCATTCGGCAAAGCTCCAAGAAACGATTTGGAATGGCGAAGGCGCTTGAGCTGTGTGGCATGCCGCTGTTAGGCCAGCATCACCGCGCGCTCGACGACGCCAGGAACATAGCCGCGCTACTGCCGTGGATTGTTGGCGAGCAACGGCTCAAGTTGTAGAGGAGCCGATTGTCGGCGGACAGCCTGATTGGGGAAACCTGGGAGCAAGTCCGGCGGCGAGTGGTATCGTGGCGTTAAGCGGCCGTTCGGTCTAGATGCCCGGTCAAATGCTCCGCGAGATCGTGCGCATCATCACCTACACCATCGATCAGGGAAGACTTGCGGCGACGCAGGAATGGCAGCCCCATGACATACAGACCAGGGGCATCGACGACACCGCCGTCATGGCGCAAGCGACCTTT
>JBPCWB010000237.1:0-12192 GCA_051009955.1 Hyphomicrobiaceae bacterium
CGTCGGTCTATCCCTACTCGGACGAAGGGAAGATCGCCGGCGGCAATAACGAGATTCCGCTGCCCGATCCGCTGATGTGGATGGCGTTCGTGGCATCGGCGACATCGAAGATCAGGCTCGCAACGGGTATCATGATTCTACCGCAGCACAATCCGGTCGTTGTCGCGAAGCAGGTTGGCACGCTGGACCATATGAGCAACGGCCGGGTTATTCTCGGCATCGGCGTCGGGTGGCTCAAGGAAGAGTTCGATGCGCTCGGTGTTCCGTTCGAGAAGCGTGGCCGACGCACCGATGAATATGTCGAAGCCATGCGCGAGCTTTGGCAGGCTGATGCGCCAAGTTACGATGGCGAGTTCGTCCAGTTTCGCGATGCCTATTGCCGGCCGCAACCTGTCAACCGTCGAGTGCCGATTGTTGTCGGTGGCCACTCAAAAGCCGCTGCCCGACGCGCCGGGCGCCTGGGAGAGGGTTTTTTTCCGGCACGTGGCGTACCGACGGAGCTGTTCGATCTGGTACGCAGCACGGCCGAGGGCTGCGGCCGCGACCCGTCAGATATCGAGATGACGGTCAGCATGCCGGACTCGGCAGACGACCTTCCGAAACTCGCGCAGTTGGGTGTTTCGCGGGTCCTGGTTCCCGTGACGCCGATGGCCGGCATTCCGGCGATGGTCCAATCACCCGAGGATGCGTTGGCATGGCGCGATACGATCGCCCGTTACGCCGAGTGATCGCGGTATTCCTCGAATTTGAGGCCGGGCTTCCAGGCGGCGGCTATCAGCGGAAACGCCCTGTCCTAAAGGACATGCTCCCAGGCTGCGGGCAGCAAACGATATCCTGAGCCATTCCGCACCAGGTGCGAAAAGCCAGGAAAGTGCAGGTGCATGCCGGTGACCAGAAGGCCGTCCGTCGCAACCATATCGAAGACGGCCCGGCGCGAGTTCGCTGCTTGCGCGGGATCGCGGTCAAACGCGATACAGACTTCGGGCCTCAGCGTTTGTATTTCCGGCACGTGCACCGTATCACCCCAGATCAGCAGTTGCTCATCACCTGAGCTGATCAGGAACGTCGAATGTCCCGGCGTGTGTCCGGGACGCGGGATGGCCGTCACACCCGGAAAGATCTCACCGCCTGTGAACAGACGCATGCGGTCACGATAGGGCGCCAACTGTTCGCGTGCGCATTCGAAAAACAGAACTCTTTCGCGCTCATTGGCTTTCGCCAGATTGGCATCGTCGAACCAGTGCCTGGGCTCGTTCTCGTGCACGACGAGTTCTGCGTTTTCGAAAATCGCCTGACCGGTCTCGCGATTTGTAAGGCCGGCCGAGTGATCCGGGTGGACGTGGGTCAGAAGCACCGCTTCGACGTCCGGCGGCCGGATGCCAGCGGCGGCAAGGTTCTGCATCACCTTGCCGGCTGTGTCCTGCATGTAGCTGCCGCAACCGGTCTCGATCAAAGCGACGCGATTCTGACTGTGGATGACGAAGGCATTGACGGCCGTTCGCCGTGCCGGACGGAAGTGCTCCGACAGGATCTGCCGCGATTCATCCGGTGCGATGTTCAGCAGAACATCGACGTCTCCGTCCAAGAATCCATCGGCAATGGCGGTTATAACGATATCGCCGATGCGCTTGCGGTAGACCCCGGGCACCTGCTGTTCGGGTCGATCTGACATTACCTTCCCCTTGCTTCGCTCGCTGCATGCAGTGTTGGGCGGGTACCTCTAGCGCAAGCCGCGCCGGGCCGCACGAACCAACAATTCGCGCACCATCGAGCGATAGTCGATCAACCCCGCGCCTGTGTCCATTGTTCTGCACACCTGCAAGGGGCTGAGACGTCAGGCTTGCGCACAAACGCTATTGACTATAGGCCTGCGAGGGACCGGGTTAAGGTTCCACCGCGGTTCACTCACGCCGCAACTTGCCCCGGTGGATTAGAACTTTGGGGAGGCGCATGGAGTACTTTTTGCAGCAGCTGATCAATGGCGTCACGCTCGGATCAATCTACGGTCTGATCGCCATCGGCTACACCATGGTCTACGGCATTATCGGCATGATCAACTTCGCCCATGGCGATATCTTCATGGTCGGCGCCTTCATATCACTCATTCTCATTCTGCTGTTCGGTGTCGTCGGGCTGACGTCTGTTGCCGTCCTGCTGCTCGCTCTCATCCTTGTCTTGGCCTTCGCAATGCTTTTGACGTCCATCTGGGGGTGGACGGTCGAGCGCGTGGCCTATCGCCCGCTGCGAGGCTCCTTTCGCCTGGCTCCGCTGATCTCGGCCATCGGCATGTCCACCTTCCTGTTCAACCTGGTTCAGAACGTTCAAGGTGCACGCGTGAAGCCGCTGCCGCCGGTGATCTCCGGCGGCTACACGATCATGGACAGCAATGGTTTCTCAGTAATTCTGTCGAACATGCAGATCCTGATCGTGGTCACGACGATCTCGTTGATGGCGATTTTCAGTTACTTGATTGCGGCGACACCTCTGGGCCGGGCGCAGCGGGCCTGCGAACAGGATCGCACGATGGCGGCGCTTACCGGTGTCAACGTTGACCGGACGATTTCGCTGACGTTCGTCATCGGCGCCGCTCTGGCATCGGTCGCCGGCCTGATGTATCTCCTCTATTACGGCGTCATCGATTTCTACATCGGCTTCCTCGCCGGCATAAAGGCGTTCACCGCGGCCGTCCTCGGCGGCATCGGTTCGCTGCCGGGCGCCATGCTGGGCGGCCTCGTCATCGGGCTCGTCGAAGTTTTCTGGTCGGCTTACTTCTCGGTCGAATACAAGGACGTCGCGGCCTTCTCGCTGCTCGCTGTCGTTCTCATTTTCCTGCCGTCGGGTCTTCTCGGGCGGCCTGAAATCGAGAAGGTCTAGGCCATGGCTGACATCGCGCAAGAAACGGAGGTCTCTCCGGCACGACAGAACATCACGGGCCAAATGGTCAAGGAAGCGGCGATTGCAGCCGGTGTCATGTTTGTGCTGTGCATTCCGATGTTCTTGTTCAAGACCAACGATGCGCCGGGTGGTCTTGTTCTTGAAACGCGTTGGTGGCTGGTTGCTGGATTGGTTGCTTCTGCCTTTGCCGGCAAACTTGCGTTCGGGCTTCTCGGGGCGGCACACATTGGCGACGCTGCGGCAAAGCAGACGCAATCCATTGGTAGTTTGCTGTCGAGCCTGTTCCGCTTTGTCGGGCCTGCTTTGCTACTGTTCGCAGTTATTCTGCCGTTCTTGCCATTTTCCGATCGCTACATCATGGATCTCGCCGTTCTGGTGTTGACCTATGTGATGCTCGGCTGGGGTCTGAACATCGTGGTTGGTTTGGCCGGCTTGCTGGATCTCGGCTATGTCGCCTTTTACGCGGTCGGTGCCTATTCCTACGCCTTGCTGGCGCAGCACTTTGGCTTTTCGTTCTGGATTTGCCTGCCGCTTGCTGGAATCCTCGCCGCATTCTGGGGAATCCTGCTCGGCTTTCCCGTCCTCCGGCTGCGCGGCGACTATCTTGCGATCGTGACACTCGCTTTCGGCGAGATCATCCGCGTCGTGCTATTGAACTGGTATGAATTCACCGGTGGCCCCGATGGACTATCCAGCATCCCGAGACCGAGTTTCTTTGGTCTTGAGTTTTCGCGCTGGCCGAAGGAAGGCCAGGAGACGTTCCATACCTTCTTCGGGCTCGACTATTCGTCTCTGCATCGCATCGTTTATCTCTATTATATTATCTTGATCCTGGCGCTGATTACCAATTGGGTCACAATACGCTTGCGGCGGCTGCCGATGGGCCGCGCGTGGGAGGCAATGCGCGAAGACGAGATCGCGTGCAAGTCCCTGGGCATCAATACGGTGACGACCAAGTTGTCGGCGTTTGCCATCGGCGCCATGTTCGGTGGCATTGCCGGCTCGTTTTTCGCGACGAAACAGGGCTTCATCAGTCCGGAGAGTTTTGTATTTCTGGAGAGCGCCATCATCCTAGCCATTGTCGTGCTAGGTGGCATGGGCAGCCAGATCGGTGTCGCCATTGCGGCCGTTGCCTTGATCGGCGGGCTCGAGTACTTGCGCGATGTGGCGTTTCTCAAGGTCATATTCGGTGAGGACTTCGATCCCAAGCAGTGGCGGATGGTCATCTTCGGCTTCCTGATGGTGTCGGTGATGGTTTGGCGACCGAGAGGTCTTATCGCCAACCGGTCCCCGACGATCGTTCTCAAAGAGCGACGCACGATCAGTTCCGACCTTGTCAAAGAGGGGCATGGTTGATGCAGCAATCGAGCACCACAGCGCCGATCCTGAAGGTTGAGCATCTGACCATGCGCTTTGGCGGTCTGGTCGCCGTCGATGACGTTTCACTTGAAGCCCACCGCAACGACATCACGGCGATCATCGGTCCTAACGGCGCCGGCAAGACAACCGTATTCAATTGCGTCACCGGTTTCTACAAGCCGACCGTCGGCATGATCACCATGACCCGTGCCGACGGTCGCCAGTTCCTACTTGAGCGCTTTGACGATCATGTCATCGCACGCAATGCCGGTGTCGCGCGGACGTTCCAGAATATCCGCCTGTTTTCAGGCATGACGGCGCTTGAGAACCTGCTCGTCGCCCAGCATCGACCGTTGATGGCCGCGTCCGGTTTCACCATTGGTGGCATTATAGGACTTGCGCAGTTTCGCGACGCCGAGGCGGCTGCGATTGAGAAGGCCGTGGCCTGGCTTGAACGGGTCGGTTTGACGGATCGGGCCGATGATGCGGCCGGGGATTTACCTTACGGTGGTCAGCGGCGGCTCGAAATTGCGCGCGCCATGTGCACCAATCCCGAATTGCTCTGTCTCGATGAGCCTGCAGCCGGCCTCAATCCGCGCGAGAGCCAGGAGCTCAACCAACTCCTATTGTCGATTCGCGAGCAGGACGGCATATCCATTCTCCTGATCGAGCATGACATGGGCGTCGTCATGGAAATCTCGGATCGCATCGTGGTGCTCGACTACGGCAAGAAGATTTCTGATGGAACGCCGGCCGAGGTTCGTTCGGACCCGGCGGTGATTGCCGCTTATCTCGGCGTCGAGGATGACGAGGTCGAGAGTGTCGAAGAGGAGATTTCGGCATGAGCGACAATATGCTTGAGCTGCGCGGCGTCGAGACCTTCTACGGCAAAATTCAGGCCCTGAAGGGGATCGATCTCGATGTTGCCGAAGGTGAGATCGCGACGATCATTGGTGCAAACGGTGCCGGCAAGACGACGCTGATGATGTCGGTGTGCGGGAACCCGCGCGTACGCTCAGGCTCGATCCGTTTTCTGGGGCGTGAGATTTCGGGGTTGGCAACGCATCAGATTATGCACCTCGGCATTGCCCAGTCACCGGAGGGGCGCAGAATATTTCCGCGGATGACGGTCCTCGAGAATCTTCAAATGGGTTCGATCCTCAACCAGGACCGAGAGCAGTCGTTTGACGAAGATCTTGAGCGCGCCTACGAGCTGTTTCCCATCCTCAAATCGCGTGCCAATCAGCGCGCCGGGACGATGTCGGGCGGCGAACAGCAGATGCTGGCCATCGCCCGTGCGCTGATGGGGCGGCCAAAACTGTTGTTGCTCGACGAACCCTCACTCGGTCTGGCACCGATGATCGTCAAGCAGATCTTTTCGGTGATCAGGGATCTCAACGCCGAGCAGGGGCTCACGGTATTTCTCGTTGAGCAGAATGCGTATCATGCACTGAAGCTGGCGCATCGCGGCTACGTCATGGTCAACGGCCAGATCACACAATCGGGAACCGGCGAGGAGCTGCTGCACCGCGAAGAGATACGATCGGCTTATCTGGAAGGTGGAGCCCATTGATTGGGGTGAATGCATGGGTCTGGTCTACGACAATTCATTAACGGCGTTCGTGATCGTCACGCTGGTTCTGGCCGGCGGTGCCGCCTGGCTCACCGGTCGCGCGCTCGCACGGGCCTGGAAGCCCATCGGGCTTTTGGTATTCTATATGCTTCTGTTGGCCCTGCCGGCCCGATTTTTCCACTGGAGTCTGGCCGACGGCACCCTATTGTCGCTACAGTTTTATCTGACGGATGCAGTCATTCTGACAATCCTTGCGATTCTGTCATATCGCATTGCGCAAACAACTCAGATGGTGACACAGTATCCATGGCTCTATCGCAGAACGAGCCCAATCTCATGGGCACCGATCAGGTCATAGAGCACACGCGCCAGCCACGAGCGCCACGAAGCGAGCATTGTGCTGGCCGATCTTCCCAACCACGGATCATGCAATGGTCCGGTGGGAATCGCACTCCGCGCGATCAAGGGTCGCGGGGGGATATTAGCCGCCTTAATAGGGAGAAGTAGGCTTATGAAAAAATTGGTCCTGGGTTCCCTGCTTGCGTTGGGCCTGGCCGGTCCTGCCTTTGCAGCCGACATTACGATAGCAACAATCGGGCCGATGACGGGTCAGTACGCATCGTTTGGTCAACAGATGAAAGCCGGCGCGGAACAAGCTGTCGCCGACATCAATGCCGCCGGAGGCGTTAACGGAAAGCAAATCAAACTCCTTGTCGAAGATGACGCTTGCGATCCGAAACAGGCGGTGGCGGCGGCCGGCAAACTCTCGGCGGCCAAAGTCGCACTCGTGGCCGGCCATTTCTGCTCGGGCTCCTCGATTCCAGCCTCAAAGGTCTATGCAGAGGAAGGTATCGTTCAGATTTCTCCTGCATCAACCAATCCGAAGCTGACCGATGAGCGGGCAGGACCCAACGTGTTTCGTGTCTGCGGTCGCGACGACCAGCAGGGTGAGGTTGCAGGTTCCTATCTCGCCAAGAACTTCGCTGGCAAGAAGATCGCGATCCTGCACGACAAGACGGCCTACGGCAAAGGCCTCGCCGATGAGACCCGCAAGTATATGAACAAGGCGGGCCTCAAGGATACGATGTATGAGGCTTACACGGCCGGCGAAAAAGACTACACGGCGTTGGTCTCGAAAATGAAACAGGCCGGAATCGACGTTGCGTATGTCGGCGGCTATCACACCGAAGCCGGTTTGATCGTACGCCAAATGCGCGATCAGGGCATGAAGACACAGCTGATGTCTGGCGATGCGCTGGTGACGCAGGAGTACTGGCAAGTGACTGGCAAAGCCGGCGAAGGCACGCTCATGACCTTCTCGCCGGATCCGCGCAAGAGCCCGGCAGCAAAGGACATCGTTGCCAAATTCCGCGCCAAGAACATCGAACCGGAGGGATATGTGCTTTACACCTACGCCGCGATCCAGGCCTGGGCGCAGGCCGCTTCGTCCGCGAAGACTGAAGCTGCCGACAAGGTGATCGGTAAGTTGAACGGAACCGAGTTCAGCACGGTTCTCGGCAAGTTCAAGTTTGACAAGAAGGGCGACCCCAACCTTCCGCCGTACAAGTTCTATGAGTGGAAGTCCGGTAAATACGACCAGATCAACTAGCGCGTCTGTTTAGCCTGAAACGATGAGAGTCCGTGTGCCGAATGCATGCGGGCTCTTTTTTATATGACGCATCGCTTCAATCTGAGAATCTAGCGTATTTCGCGCTCATGTGCCGACGAACGCGACATATTGCGCCCGAAGCGCTGCACTTCAGCAGTCAATTAACCGCAGTTCTGGCGACGCCATTGCCAGACAATCGTGCCGTTCCGCTCCAAAGCTGTGGCGCTTAATCCCAAAATGTCCTGTCGTGCTCAATGTCTTCGGGAAGAAAGTGAGCGAAAGCGATTCTGTTCTTGACCACACTGAATGTCGCCAATTCGCGGCTACTGATTGCGTGTCCTGCCTTCTCAGCCGACCAGGAAATGACGGCAGCGCAGTGGCCCGCCACCTCAACAATTTCACCAATCTCCAGAGCAAAAGTGCCCGAAGTCAATTCAAGTGCTTTCGTGATCATGTCAATGACGGCATCCGCACCATGGAGCTCGCCCGTCTGATCTCCAACGGCAGGCTCGATCCACAGCACATCCGGTGCGATGAACGTGCGCACGGCATCGAGGTTGCCACTCGCCCGGGCAGCATAGAAGTCCCGAACGATTTGAGACGGACAATGCGCCATCCTGTGGTCCTTTCAGGTTGAATCGATCTTCCGCAATCACGCCCAGAACAAGCAGTCGCATTCGGCCGTTCGCTGCGCCGCCCGGTACGATGCCGGCAAGCTCACGGGCGGCGGCGCAAAGATGCGATGGCACAGGTCCACAAGCCTCGCGGACTCGCCATTCAGAGTTCGGGCCAAGCAGTCGGAACCGTGCCGAGATCAACTGTCGCGCAGTTCGACAGCCTGACCAGCAGGTCGGATTGACATTGGGGACCTGAGACTGCGTCCATCACGGTTCATCACATGCGTCGGCAGGTGCGGCCGCTTTCGAATGCCGATGGAAGCGGACCATGTTGAGCATGGATTGCATCAAGGCACCGTTGACGATTGAGAGCGTGAGATCGGAGTTCGCCTAACCAATCTTGCGGCCAAACACAAGGGAGCGGTCAGTCGCGCGGGAAGACGTTGTCATGGGCGTTGCTGGCCAACCATCCCGACGATTCGTACGCCAAAACGTGTCGCTCCCACGGCCGGCGCGGGCACGGCATTCGGACTGACATCGATTAAAAAGAAAGGAGCAGCAATTCTCTGCTGCTCCCTGACCGCGGTCTCCCGATTCAGAACATCGATCGGCGTTCCGCTCTATGAGACTAACCGGCACCGGCGTCAACACCGCCGGTGCCCGAAAGCCACCCCGCATCATCATACCGCCAACAATAGCGGCAACCTGCTACGGAGAGTTCCGTATCCGACGGTCGCTCACCGCTTCCATTTCCAGTGTAAACAGTTCCTCAATGAGGCGGCCGAACAATTGCGCCCGGCCGGTCACACCGGCTTTGCGATAAATTGAATTACATTGGCTTTTGATGGTGCCGTCCTTGGTTTCACGCCGCGCCGCAATTTCTGCGATCGACAAACCGCGAATAGTCAAGAAGGCTACATTGCGTTCTGAGCGTGTGAGGCACCAATCGTCGAAGCGTTCATCAAGCCATTTCGAAAACGCTTGTGGAATAGCATGATCGGACTGCGCAACGACTGTCGCGGAGAGTGCTGCGTGGCGCGCGCTTGGACGCTGGGCGACAATCGGGTCGCTCAATGGTCGAGTTACCGGCAGACTCTCGAGAATTTCGTGATGCATTTTGCTCATTTGCTTTTTACCCTTTCGGAACCGCAACATTGATCACTTGATCAGCGGTGTAGCATTGGCTGATCAACCGATCAATAATTTTCTAAGGGCAATGTTTGAAAGTTTTTGATTTCTCTGTGGCGCAGTTTCCAATAATGCCGCGGGTGTCGGTTTCGAAGCTAAAACTATTAGCGCGATGTGACCTGACATTTCTGCAATTGCATTCAACAAGTTGGATTAGTTATCCAGCATTCACGATAAGCAAGCTGATCGAATGATCGGTTGGCAGACGAAATTATATCGTGATACCAATGTTTTATCCACATCCGCAGATGTCTCGCCGCGTTTCTATAGTTCGACGCGCAGCGAAGGATTCAATACAACCAATTGGTGTGAACTCAGCCTACCAATTAGTAGGGCAAAGATGTCTGTTATGAAAAAGAAAATTCCATTCGTATTTCAGCATATGACAAGAGAGGTATGAAACCATACTTGACATATTATTTTGGTGACCGTTTAGGCTGTAAAAAAATCGATGATCCTTATGCACAGCCAATCATTCGTACGTTCACAGAGCATCTTGCCTGTTGAAAGGTTCCGTCGCAACGGAGAATGGATGCGTCTGAACCTGCGGATCTGCGTGGTGGCGCCAAAGTCATTGCCGCAGCGCTGTAACGTGGTACGGCATCAGACGCGTCGAGCCTCCCAAGCGCGAATCTTTGGGTTCAACGCCTTGTTTGCCGGGTTTTTTCGCTGTCTCTGATTGCCTCGGGTCGTCGCGGCTGGCGCTCGGGTTACGTGAAGCTGCAGTCTTGGATCGACTCTCCGGCGCGGAGTCGGATGCCCGGTGCTTCTCCAATCACGAAGTTGTGATTCGTTACTGGCTGCCGCTACGACAGTGGCAGCACATGGATGTCACCGTCGTTTGGTGCGGACGCGGCTGTCGCATCATGCAACCAACGCGGCGAGAGCCGGTGTCGTCTCGATGTCTCTGTGTTTCACCGCTGGCGGTGCGACCGGCCTCATTCCGGGTCAGACGTTTTGGTTCGTTGTTTGGATCGACGGCCACCTGATAGGGTCAGAAGGCTGTCGCGCGGATCATGGGCGGAGGCCAAGATGACAAATACGATCGGAATGGCGGCTCAACTTGCTTCGAGCATCGTCAAGACGGGTTGGTATCTCGGGCTCAACCGCCTGGTCGAGCGCCAATCCAGAGTCGTGCCGAGAGGACCTGACGAGCCGCCGCGCGGGCCTGTGCCAACACGCGGCGCGCTGCTCACGGCGGCGCGTGATCTCCTGCTTGATGATGCTCGCGCTGTGCGCGACGGCATATGGTTCGGTGCGGAAAGTTCACCCGCTGACTTGATCGATCATGTCCAGCGATTGCGCCAGATGATGCGCGCCCTGCCGGATCTGAACGAGCGGCGCATGAGCCGTCGCCACGACACCGTGTTAGAGCATGTCGCAAATCACAGTGCGCTACCCGACTACTTTGTTCAGGATTTTCATTTTCAATCCGGCGGTCATCTCTCGGCGGAATCCGCCCGCCTCTACGACATCCAAGTGGACACGCTGTTTTACGGTTGCGTCGATGCCATGCGCCGGGTCGGGCTACGGCCCATTGCCGAGCACGTGCGCGGGCGCGATCAACGCTCATTGCAGTTGACGGATGTGGCTTGCGGGACGGGTCGCTTTTTACGCGAGATCCGCAAAGCCTACCCGGCGATGGCACTGACCGGGCTTGACCTGTCGCCAGCTTATTTGGCCGAAGCACGACGGCTTCTCAGCAACCTGCGCCACGTGGAGCTGATCGAAGCCAATGCCGAAATGATACCACGCGCAACAGCAAGTCAGGACATCGTCACGTGTATCTATCTTTTTCACGAATTGCCACCGAACGTCAGGTCAACTGTGGCGAAGGAGATTGCGCGTATTCTGAAGCCAGGTGGTCGCCTGATCTTCATCGATAGTCTGCAGTTGAGTGATCAGCCCGACTGGGACGGACTACTCGAAATGTTCCCAGTGCATTTTCACGAACCTTACTATCGACATTACCTGCGCGACGACCTCACCAGCCTATTCGCCGAAGCTGGCTTGTCGGTCGCTTCATCGCGTTTGGCGTTCTTGTCCAAGATGCTCGTTCTGGCTCGTGATGCGAAGTCGAGTGGCAGTCCGTGATGAGTTCGACGGGGCGTCCTCCTCTAACGGTTTTTGCCGATCGTAATATCGAGGCACCGTTGCGCCGTTGCTATCGAGCGATCGCCGGGCCTCAGCAGCACAGTCGTCGTCTCCGATTCGATAATCGCTGGACCGTCTATCGCCTGTCCAGTTGTGAGGTCGTCAAATCCGTAAACCGACACATCCATCCAGTCTGTTAAGTGAATTTGGCGATGTGACACCGGCTCTGCCATTCCATCGGAGGCCGGAGCCGGTTCACTTGGCAGCCGGGGTAATTCACCCATCGTAGCGATCCGCAGATTGATGAGCACCGGGGCCTGATCCGGAAGGCTATAGGCGTAGAGTTCATTGTGTCTCGACTCAAATGCCTGCTTCAAACGATCCAGAGCGTCGGGGGCATCGAGATCGACTTGATCGAGAGGTACGTCGATCTCGAAGACCTGCTCGCCATAGCGCATTTCCGCCGTGCGTCGAAAGCTGATTTCACCATCGAACCAGCGCGACATACGCCGGTAGCCCTCGGCCTCCATGCCGGTCACCAAATCGCGCAGCGCATCGAGATCCAGAGTGTTGGTTTCACCAACTGATGTTTTGACCGCCTCCAGGCGCAGCTCGCTTGTCAGCATTCCCCACGCAGACAACACCGATGCCATGTGCGGGACGATAACGCGCGCAATGCCGAGCATCCTTGCAAGTTCGGTGATATGCAGGCCGGCGGCACCACCGAACCCCAACAGGCCGTGGCGGCGCGGGTCAACGCCGCGTCGGACTGTCGCCACGCGGATGCCTTCTGCGAGTTGCGTATTTACGACGCGATGTACGCCGGCAGCCGCATCGATGGCGCCGACCCCAAGCTG
>JBPCWB010000238.1:0-3537 GCA_051009955.1 Hyphomicrobiaceae bacterium
GCCTCGGCCGACAGCCGCTGCAGCATGCCCAGCAACGGAAAGTAATGATAGGGCGGAACGGCGTGATGTTCTCCACCCCACAGGGAATCAAAACCGTGTTGGCGAATCAAACGCACCTGCTCGATCATTTCATCGAACTTGCGCGCCGGATCATCGCCTTCTGGGTGCTGCGCGTTGATATAGATCCCGAGTTTCATCGCCATCGATGCCTTGTTCGTCGCCGCGTTTAGCTGCCGACCAGCGGCATGACCTCGTCCGCAAAGCGCTGCATCGTGTGTTGCATATCCGCCGTCGTCTCACCACCGAACGTGAGATTGATGTGGGACACGCCAACCTCTTTCAATGCGGCAACATCTGCTACCATGTCCTCCGCCCGTCCCGAGAACATCCGTCGCGCCGTATCGTGGCCCGGCTGCGCCTCAAAGGAAACGGGATTGAACCAGAGATAGGCGATTGCGATGCTGGCTGGATCGCGGTTTTCTTTCTCTGCAAACTCGTGAAGCTTTGCAACGCGGCTCTTGAGACGTTCCGGGGTGTCGAGGCGCCATTTTGGATTGCCGGCACCGGGGTACCAGACATCGCCCAGCTTCACCGTTCGACGCAGGGCCGGCGCACTCTCACCTCCGACCCAGATCGGCGGATGGGGCTTCTGAATGGGCTTGGGCAGGAAGACAACGTTGGAAAACCTGACGTGCTCACCGGCATACGACGGCGCGTCCTGCGTCCATAAGACCTTCATGGCCTCGATGAACTCGTCCGTGACCTTGCCGCGCGCATCGAACGGTCGTGTCTCCAGCGCTTCGAACTCCTCGCGCAGCCAGCCGGCACCGACACCGACGCGCATGCGGCCGTTTGAAAGCAGATCCATGGAGGCCAGCATTTTTGCGGTCAACAGCGCCGGGCGATGCGGCACGACCATCACAGAAGACAGCAGTTTGATCCGCTCCGTGCAACCGACCAGAAACGTCAGGGCCGTTAGCATTTCGATCGAAAACCCCGAAGCGCCACCCGTCCATTTGGCGTCTTCGGCATAGGGATAGTCAGAATCGTTTGCGCGCGGCACAACAACATGATCGGACACGCTCAGAAAATCGTAGCCGAGCCTTTCGGCGGACTGAGCAGTGGTCATGTAAGCCTCGCGCGACACCATCAACCCGCGTGGCGCCGTGTTTACTCCAAACCGCATCACTCCGTCCTCCGTCCTATGGCCGACTCCATTGAAGTGGTCGGCAACTCACTGTCACTGCGTTCGGTTCCTAGTCTCCACCGCGAGCGAATTCGCGGGCCGGCGTATTGACGGGCGCAACTATCGGCGGTGCACCGAAAGATCGCTTCGTCGTTGCCTCCGAAGGCGTCGCATAGCCCGTGGTGCGTTGCTTTGGTGTTCGGCCGATGCTGCGGATCAAGGCTTCCATTTCCTCGGGTGGAAATTCTTCACCATGGGTGGCGCCGGCCGAGCGTGTGATGGTCTCGTTCATCAAGGTTCCACCAAGATCGTTGGCGCCGGCTGCAAGACAGGCTGCAGCACCATCGCGGCCCATTTTGACCCACGACGTCTGGATGTTCGTGATCGCCGGATTGAGGACCAGGCGCGGCACGGCATGCATCAATATGGCCTCGCGGTAGGTCGGGCCGGGACGCGACTTATGTTTTAGATAAATGGGTGTCTCGAGCGGCACGAAGGGCAGCGGTACGAATTCCGTGAAGCCTCCAGTGCGCTGCTGCAGTGCCCGAATCCGCAGCAAATGCCTGGCCCAGTGCTCAGGGCGGTCGACGTGGCCGAACATGATGGTCGTCGTCGACCCGAGGCCGATGCGATGCGCCGTTTCCATCACCTGCAGCCATTGATCCGTATTGATTTTGTCCGGGCAGATCAGCGCGCGAACCTCATCGTCGAGAATCTCCGCGGCCGTTCCCGGTAGCGATCGCAGTCCCGCCTCTCGGAGCTGGCCAAGGAACGCTTCTACGGAGACGCCGTTTGTGTCGGCGCCCTGCCAGATCTCCAACGGCGAGAATGCGTGAATGTGGATGTCGGGAACCGCCGCTTTGATGCGACGGCAGATTTCGAGATATGTGTCACCGGTATAGCTCGGGTGAATGCCCCCCTGCAGGCACACCTCGATCGCGCCGCGTTGCCACGCCTCGACGACCCGCCGTTCGATTTCGTCGAGATTGAGAACATACGGACTGCCGCGCAAGTTCTCGCTCATCTTGCCCTTGGAGAACGCGCAAAACTGGCATTTGAAATAGCAGACGTTGGTGTAGTTGATGTTGCGGTTGACAACATATGTAACGGCGTCACCACTGACATCGCGGCGCAGAGCATCGGCGGCGGAAACAACTGCTGCGAACCCGTCGTCCTCAGCATTGAACAGGTGTACGATATCGGCTTCGCCCAAATCATGACCCGCCACGGCACGATCGATGATTGCTGACAACGCTTCGCTACGACGCGAACACGGCGCAGGCATCGCATCTTCGGCCAACAGCGAAGGAACGTTTGCCGACGTACCCGCCATCCAGTCGTCACGACGTGCCAGACCACGCGCATCGATGTTGTCGTGCACGTGCTGGCGCAGACTGGCCGTCACCCAACGCTTGGTATCGCCGGCATAGGCAGGGTAGATCGCCAACCTCTGGACGAGATGCTTTCCTGCCTCGCGCGTTTGTTCGGCAAGCTCCGCCAGATGCGGCCAGGGTGCCTCGGGATTGACGTGATCCGGCGTCACGGGTGACACGCCGCCCCAGTCATTGATACCGGCGGCAACCAGTTGCCGAAGACCGCCAGCCTGCAGGTTGGGTGGTGCCTGGATATTCATCTGACCACCGAAGACAATGCGCGCCACGGCGATCGTCCACAGATGGTCGCTGAGGTCTGGTTCCGGCGCGGCCGCCATTTTGGTTCCGGGTTTGGCACGGAAGTTCTGGATAATGATTTCCTGAATATGCCCGTAGCGGTCATGCAGATCGCGCAACGCCAATAGTGCTTCGATCCGTTCACGGCGGGTTTCGCCGATGCCGATCAGAATTCCGCTTGTGAATGGAATGCCCTGCCGACCGGCTGCCGCGATGGTCGCCAGGCGCACTGCTGGATCCTTATCAGGCGAACCAAAGTGCGGGCCACCTCGCTGCGACAGACGCTCGGACGCGGTTTCCAGCATGATACCCTGCGACACTGACACCTGACGCAAGGCCTGCAATTCGTCTTCGGACATGATGCCCGGGTTCAAGTGTGGCAGAAGCCCGGTCTTATCGATCACAAGCTGGGCCATCTGCGCCAGGTAATCGAGCGTGGTCGCGGCACCCAATTCAGCCAGTTCCTGCGCCGCGATGCGGTAGCGCGCCTCGGGTCGGTCACCCAATGTGAACAGTGCTTCGTGACATCCCGCCGCCTGACCTGCGCGCGCGATCGCGATCACCTCATCGGGTGTCAGATAGGCGCGTTCGCCCTTCCGGGGTGGATGCGCGAAAGTGCAGTAGTGGCAGACGTCGCGACACAGCTTGGTGAGCGGGATAAAGACCTTGCGCGAGTACGTA
>JBPCWB010000239.1:0-11667 GCA_051009955.1 Hyphomicrobiaceae bacterium
CAGGCGCGTGGCAAAATCGGACCAGTCGTCCAGCTTGTTGGACTGGATGCCGAGATACCCCAGCGCGCAAATTGCCATCTGCTTCCCCTCAAATTTCCGGATTTCGGCCGCCATGCACCGACACGTCCGTCTTGTCAGGCTGTTGTTCATCATCGAGCTGACTGTCGTCTTCAGATGTTATCGGCTTTAGTCGATAAGTCAAAGAACCGCCCAGTCAATTGACGGATTGACAGCGCTGGCAAGCGCTTACCGTTCGGACGTTGAATGCACCGCTTGCCGACCGATGCGCCATCAGCTTGTGTTAGTTCCAATTCTGGCCATCTCGACGACAAACTGTGGTGACCTGTCACAGCACGACAATCGTGCAAAAGCGTGTTGAACTTACAAACTCTCGTCAGATTGGTCCTATATCGACGCACGCACTGATTTCAGCCAAGGAAGCTTGTTCATGTCACCTGCAGAAACCGCCATTCTCATGAAGGTGCTCGTCGGCGCCGGCATTCTCTTCGTTATCGGATACATCGGCAATCTCATTTCGTTTTCGAACCGTTTCATCAATGCTCTGGTCACCGCTGTCGTCTTCGCCGTGGTCTATGGCGCGCTCTACTACTTCATTGATTCAGCGACGCTCCCGCCGGAACTCCAGCAGATCAGTCAGGAAACCTGGTTGCAGATGATTGCCTTATCCGCAGCCTTGGTATTCGTCATCGATCTGGTCGCCAACATGCTGTCGTTCTCAAGCCGTTTCCTCAACGCCCTGATGACGGCCGTCGTCTTCGCGGTGTTGTTCGCTGTTCTCGTTTATACGACAGGTGGCGTTCCGACGACGACGGCCGCTTAGGTGGAACTTGGGCGGCACGCACCGACCCTTGGATCGCATTGCGGCAGGCCGTGATATAGAATAGCCGAGACAGGGAAAACAGCCACTCGACCGAAGATGCACGATCTGAGACGCCCCATTTTGTATTCTTTTCGTCGTTGTCCATTCGCGATGCGCGCGCGCATGGCCATCGTGGTCAGCGGTCAGTCGGTTGAATTGCGCGAAGTCGTGCTGCGCAACAAGCCGCCCGAAATGGTGGCGGCGTCACCCAAGGCGACGGTCCCCGTCTTGATCGACATCGACGGAGCCATCCTGGACGAGAGCCTGGACATCATGTTTTGGGCTCTTGAAAGGAGCGATCCGCAGTCTTGGCTATCGCCCGCACGGGGCGACACACAGCAAATGCTGGAGCTGGTTGCCGAGATCGATGGTCCTTTCAAGCAACATCTCGACCGATACAAGTACAGCGCACGCTACAGGGCCGAGAACAATGGACAGGGCGTTGATCCCGCATGGCATCGCGAGGCCGCCCTGACCACCTTGCGAGGGCTCGATGATCGGCTGACGCAGAGCCGGTTTATGTTCGGCCAACATATGACTCTGGCGGACGTCGCGATTGCGCCCCTCATCCGCCAGTTTGCCAATACAGACATGCGATGGTTTGCCGGACAACCGCTGGCGAAGCTGCAGCACTGGCTGGAGGCCATTATCGCGTCAGACCTGTTTGGCGCAGCGATGCGAAAGTACGCGCCCTGGCAGAGCGAAACCAAGGGTATTGTCTTCCCTGATTCCCGGGCGAAGGACTCAGCGATGACGGAATTCGAAGGGGCTTAGATGGCGGCGACGGCCTGTGGGCTGGCCTCCAGTTCGCCACGTTCGATCCGTTGGACGATCTCGACGATGCCTGCATTCACAGGTGCTTCAAGCCCGATTTCACCGGCCTTGGCAACAACCAGACCATTGAGATACTCGATCTCCGTCCGCCGCCCCTTTGCCATGTCCTGCCCCATGGACGGGCGCTGTTCGTCCGTCCGCGTTTCGGCACTCTTCAGCAGCAGGTCTTCACAACGTTGCCGCGCTTCATTGCTGCCGCTGACAGCAGCGACTATGTCGTCCGGCTCCATACCGTATATTTTGCCGAGTTGGTAGCCGTGACTCCTGCCGATCTGAATGGCTTCCGCAGCCAGGCGCAATGCCAGGTCCCGCGTTCGCGGGTCCCGGTCATTGGCGTTGCCCCCGCGTCCCGTTGCTGCCGAAACCGGATTGCGCATGCTATTGATGACAAGCTTTGACCACCGCTCCCCCCACAGGTTTTCCGTCGCCACTGCGCTGTCAATGCTGCTGAGAATGTCCACAATGTACCGCACGCGGTCGGTTATCCGCCCGTGCGGTTCACCGACCCGAAACACCGTGTGTTCAGCGCCGCCGAGCGCCACATTGCGCTGGATCGTTCCAGGCTCCGTCAACTCGACGGCGATTTTGCTCGCGATGCAGCCCACCGTCCGGCCCCAGCCGACCACGCTGGCAATGCGCTCCTCATTGATTCCGTTCTGCAACGAAACGACAAATCCACCAGGCGCCAGATAGGGCTCAATGAGATGCGCAGCCCAGATCGTGTCGTAGGACTTCGTCGCAACGAACGCGATGTCGAAGCCCCCGAACTTGCGCGCCATATCGTGAATGTCAGACAGATGGATCGCATTCACGGACACAGTGAATTTTTCCGCTGCCGTCAAGCCGCTGAGTGTGAGTCCGTTCGCGCGAATGGCTTCGACGTGCTCGGGCCACATATCGATCAACGTCAGATCATGTTGATCGCGCGCGAGATACGCTGCGACGTGTCCGCCAAGCGCACCTGCGCAGATGATTGCGATCCGTTTGTTCATTTGAGCTATCCTCAGTGTGTGAAGGCGGCCTGGATCGGTTCGTCACCGGCGACGGTGATGCGATGCATTCGGCGGCGCTTGCCGGCGTAATCACCCAGAGCCCGATGCTGTGTGCAACGGTTGTCCCATATCGCCATGGAGCCCGGCTCCCAGCGAAAACGGCAGGTCATCTCAGGCTGCACCGAGTGATCGAGAAGAAATCGCAAAATCGGTTCGGCTTCTTCTTCCTTGAACCCGAACAGGGTTTTGCTGTGCGAGCCAATGTACAGCGCTGTCTTGCCTGTCTCCGGGTGCTTGCGGAACAACGGGTGCGCGGCGTCCGTAATAGTGTCGCTTGAAGGTGTTTGGATTTTCGCCGACATTTTTTGGTTGCCGACATAACGCCCTTCCCGTGCCCTTCGATCGCGATGTTGGTTGCGCGCTCCAACATTCCAGGTTTTGACATCGGCGAGCGTCTGTTTCATGGCGTCGGACAACTCCTCGTAGGCGATGTACATGTTTGCGAACATCGTGTCGCCACCTGCATCGGGCGTTTCCCGGGCATACAGGATTGTCGCCTTGGCCGGCTTGGGATTGAACATCTGATCGGAATGCCAGACCGAGCCGAACGTGTACGTGTCGTTCTCTTCCTTGATGATCTCGAGAATCTCGGGGTGCTCGTCCATACTCTTCATGAACGGGTGCAAATGGATGTCTCCGAAGCGCTTGGCAAAGGCAACTTGCTGTTCCGGTGTTATCGTCTGATTGCGCAGGAACAAGACGAGATGGTCGAGCCAGGCCTGATAGAGTTCCCGAAAGGTGTCGTCGTCGAGGTTCGCAATATCGACGCCGTCGACTTCGGCCCCGAGGGCGCCGGCCAAGGGCTTCACTTCAATCCGATCGTAGTTGCGCATCGTCGTCCTCCCGAAGTTTGCTTCATCGGTGGTTGCATAATTGCGCCAAGACAATCACGCAGCGACAGCGCTGTCAGCATCGCGCCGATTGGGCGATCGCAGGTATCCTGTGGATGATACTCGTCACCGACTAGCCCAAATAGTCGTCCGTCCATCGCTTATAATCTTCACCGCGAGTGGCAACGGCGACCAACTCTTTCGATGGGAGCCCCGCTACGTCCTTGGGTTTCGTTCCATCGTGCATCGCCTTGTGCGTGGCATAGATTGCCTGAATGGCGGCCTGTATGGGCAGATGGCCCTGCAAACAGACGCGCACGCCTTTGGAGGAGAGATAGCCGGTGTCGTCCAGTTCACCACCGCCGCTGCCCAGAATGATCGGTAGCCGGATCTGGGCTGCCACGGCATCCAATTGCGCCCGGGTTTTGACGCCCACCAGGAAGATCGCGTCAACGCCGGTCTCCTGGTAGGCCCGGACCCGGGCAATCGTATCGTCGACGTTGGTCATGGCGACAGCACTCGTGCGCGCGGCAATAACCAGCGCGGGATCTTTGCGGGCCGCGACGGCCGCACGCATTTTTCCGATCCCTTCCTCAATGGACAGGATCTCGGCTTTGCCCTGTGAACCAAACGTCTGAGGCAGGTTCGTGTCCTCGATCGAGAGCCCTGATACGCCGACCGTGTTCAATTCCTCGACCGTGCGCATGACGTTCAAGGCATTGCCATAGCCGTGATCCGCATCAACCATGATCGGCAGCTCGCAGGCGCGATTCATGCGCAAACACTGCTCGGCAAATTCCGTCAGCGTCATAACAATAAGATCGGGAGCCCCGAGGACGGCCAACGAAGCCGACGAGCCGCCCACCATTCCGATCTCATAGCCGACGTGCTGTGCAATACGCGCCGACATGGCGTCATATACCGAACCTGGATGCACACAGGCCGTCCCACTTAGGATTGCACGAAACTTCTGCCGGCGCTCCGCCCACTGCGACATGATTGACCTCCCTTCGTACCTAATTGGAAATACATTGGCAGCTTCGGCGTCTGTCGCCAATCGCCATTGGCGATCACGCACAATTTAGCGAGTATTGAAGCCAGGAACCGCGGAATCCGGGCACTGTGCAGCGCTTGCCGCGACAACACTCGTGCCTTCCTCTCGCCGAAAAGGGCTTGGGTCCATGATCACCATCGCTCGAAGTGCCGTTCTGCTCTGCTCTTGTGTGTTTTGGAGTGGCCTGCTTTCGGCCGAAGGCCTAGCTGCCGGCAAAGCTACCAATCGGCTCGCGAACGAGGCGTCACCGTATTTGCGCCAACATGCCCACAATCCGGTTGACTGGTTTCCGTGGGGCAAAGAGGCCTTTGCCAAGGCGCGGCGTGAAAACAAGCCCATTCTGCTGTCGGTGGGCTACTCGACGTGTCACTGGTGTCATATCATGGAGCGCGAGAGTTTTTCCGATAGCGAGATTGCGGCAGTCCTCAATGAACACTTCGTCGCCATCAAAGTCGATCGTGAGCGCCGGCCGGAGATCGACGAGACCTATATGATCGCCACCGAAATGCTGAACCAGGCCGGTGGCTGGCCCAACAATGTTTTCCTCACGCCCGAACTCAAGCCGTTCGCCGCCATTACCTACCTGCCTAAAACGCAATTCAAAGAGATGATGGAGGAAATCAACACGCATTGGACGTCGAACCCGGGCCCGATCATGGCGCAGGCCGAACAGGTTTCCAACGTCATGGCGGCCTACATGCGTGCGCGCGTCGAGTCCCGTTCGATTACACCGCAACTCTTACGATCGCTGGTTGATCAGGCCACCCAGGGGTTCGACGATTTCAATGGCGGCATTGGCGTTGCGCCGAAGTTTCCGCAGGAAAGTCTGCTGCTCTTTCTTCTCGAACAGGCCGAGCGCAATCTCATCCCACGCGCGCGCGAAGTCGCCTTGACGACACTCGACAACATACTGAGTGGCGGCATTCGTGATCACATCGCAGGCGGCTTTCACCGCTACGCCGTCGACCCGGCTTGGCGCGTGCCGCATTTTGAGAAGATGCTTTACAATCAGGCGCTGCTTGCGCAGGCGCTGGTGCGCGCCTATCGCATGACCGGACGGCGACGCTATGCGACTGCGCTGCGTGAAACACTTGATTATGTGATTCGGGACATGCGGTTGGCCAGTGATGGGTTTGCCACCGCTTCTGACGCAGAGAGCAAGACGGCGGCCGGCGACAAAGTCGAGGGCGCATTCTTTGTCTGGACCCCAGCAGAGATCGCGAAGGTGTTGAATAAAGAAGACAGTGCAGTCGCGCAGCAGGTGTATGGGATCTCAGCCGATGGCAACTTCAATGGCAAGAGCATTCCTTATCTGACGGCGCCTGTGTCCGAGCTGGCGGAACAACGCGGTGAGAGCCGTCAAGACTTCTCAGGGCGACTGCGACGGATCAAGGAACGCCTCAATAATGCGCGTGCCAAACGGTCGCCGCCACTGCGTGACGACAAGGTTCTCACCGGCTGGAACGCACTGCTCATCAAGGCTCTGGCAGAAGCGTCCATGGCTCTGGGCTCGCCGGATTACATCAAGACGGCAGAACGCGCGGCTAACTTTCTTTGGACCGAGCACTACACGAAGCATGGCGAGTTGCGCCGCTTTTCGTTCGAGGGTCAGGCCAACCTTCGGGCAACCCAGCCCGACTACGCCTATTTGGCCATCGCCTTTGTCGCTCTTTATGACGCGACCGGAACGACCTCTTGGCTGAAAAGAGCGGAGCAGCTCGCGGCCGAAATGCATGAACTGTTCCTTGACAAGGATGCCGGCGATTACGTCATGGCGAAGACGGATGATCCGATCCCGGCGGCGAAGGTGCGCACCGACCAACCTGTCCCTTCGGGTAATTCCGTCGCCTTGGAACTCTATGCCAAACTGGATCGCCGCACGCTGTCGACGCAATATCGCCAGAGGGCCCACGACCTTCTTGCGGCGCTGTCTGGTATCAGTGCCCGCGCGCCGGCCCAGTCCGGCTACGCCCTGAAGTCGGCGGACGAGTTGCTGCGCGGCGAGCTTGGCAGCCGTCAATATGTGGGACGCGGCCAGGTTCGTCTGTCCTTGGAACAGATCGACGCGACCACGGCCAAGTTGCATATGAGCATCAACCCGGGTTGGCACGTCAATTCGAACAAGCCGCTTGAAGATGATTTCATAGCAACCAGCATCACACCCTTGGGAACCGGCACGCCGACCCTGGCGAACGTTGCTTATCCGAAAGCCGTCGTACGCAAGCTTGGTTTCGCTGACAGTGAGCTGGCGCTCTATGAAGGCAAATCCACCATCACGGTCAAATTTTCACCTGCAGGTCCGCCGCGTGCGCTGCAAGTCCGGGCACAGGCCTGCAACGATCAGATTTGTCTCAATCCCGAGACCATCACGCTGCCGTTGCGGCCGTTGAGTGAACAATAGGAAAACCCCACCGGACAATGCCCGGTGGGGTCTCTGGCACAAGACAGCCGAGTGTGTCATGCCGACCGACGTCAAGCGCGGACACATCGTGCCAGCGTGTCGACATCCCGGCACATGCGCGCCACGAGATAACCGTCGGGACGCACTTTGACCGCTGCCCGGTCACCCTTCTCGGCAATATAGGTCTGCCAGAAGGAGCGCCAACGAGTCTCGTCCAGCTGATCCTGGAGACCAGCCACTGTTGGAGCACCGAGCAGGTGCTGATTATGAGTCAGCCAGTCGCGGACAGCCAAGTAGACGTCACGGTCGACGCATACGTTGGATGGGCCGAGAAGCTGGTTGATCACCGGCTGATCGCGCCGGTGATTCGGCCAGCGCAACTCAAGAGTTGCAATCCGACGCCCGCCGCGACGGACCGAGTAGATTCGGCACTGGCCCTGTGCGACGGCCGAAGCGTATGTCGCCACACAATGGTCCATGGCCTCACCTTCCTCAATCAGCTCGCGGGACGTCACAAGCGGCACGAGGTTATAGCGGTTGGCACCACCCTTGCGCTTCGAGTAGCGCCCGGGTCCCCGCCGCTGCTCGGCCCGTGTCAGGTCGAGCAGCAATCGGTCGAACCAGCCGATCATGTAATCGACGGCCGTCCCGATCCGCATGTTTCGTCGCCACGGTCGCTCCATCAGCCGCCGCGCCGGCTCGTCCTCATGGCCCGAGAACCAGGCGAACGTGGCCAGCGGCAAGATCGGTGCGCCGCCAAGACCAACCACGCCCGGTGGCAGGTCGGACGAGTAGATGTCCTGACGCGCCAGCCACAGGGCGAAGTCCTCATGGCATCCGGCGCGCGCCGCCTGCAGCCAGTTCAGCCACATAGCCGTCGCTACCGGATCCTTCGGAATGAAGTTCGCAATCTTGCGATTGAAAGCCTCACTGTCCGGAAGATTGCCAAGCGGCTCCGAGAACGCCTCTGGTGGCAAACGCCGCGTCCAGGTTGGCAGTTCCAGTGCCTTGGCCACCGTGCGCAGATCTGCTCCGTCCTTGACCAGACCTACCGCTTCACCGCGCCGATTGTGATCGCCATATCCCGACACCACGGCAAACGCAGCCGCAGGAAACGAGTACAACAGGTCACCCAGTCGGCTCGACGTCTTGACCAGTTTGCGCAGGCGTCGCTGGTAGCCCTTCGCGTATCGCTTGATCTGCTTTTCGATAACGCGCTCACGCTTGGCGGCCGCCTGCTCGTAAGCATAGCTAACCATGGTACGTCTCGATTGTCTGGGGCGCGGGATCATGGCCCGTTCGGCAACACGCCCAAGTTTCAATAAAGCTCCTACGGGCGCACGCCATCGGTTCGCCGCGCGACGATGCTCAGCGATTGGACGAATGCACAACGGACCATGCACGGAAGAACACGCGCATGATGCAGAGCTGGGCTACTAGGTTGTGAAAGCTGGAACTAACGAGAGGACCAATCGATTGCGATTGGTCTGAGTGGCACGTCAGCCGGCGGTGAAAGCCTGCTGATTTCCGCTTTGACGGAATCCGCGCTGCTCAATTCTCGTTCCGCAGGAGACGCCCGACAAACACCAAGCGTCACCGGCCGGTCCCTCCAGCCTATGTCGTCTTGGACTGTCTGTCATACGCATCTGTCTCCTTAGGTTTGTGAAGTGCGAAGTTAATGTTCCCAAAAAACGGCTACGTCAAGGCAAAACATTATAACCGTTTTTTGATTGCCGTTTTGCATTTGGTGATCGGCACCGTGCGGTAAGCCAATCGAGAACCGAGGCCTGTCATTTGCGCGTCATCGAGAGGAAGCGGGTGCCCGATCGCCAGTACCGAATATCCGATCCGTGAACGCTGGCCCTATTTCGCACATCGCGTTCTTGCCATAGCATCCTGCTTGATCCAATGGGAGGAGCGGTGATGAATCGACTCGACGGCAAAGTGGCATTGATTTCCGGTGGCGCGCGTGGAATTGGCGGGCAGACCGCCAGGCGCATGGCCGAGGCAGGCGCGAGTGTGATTGTTGGCGACGTGCTCGAAGACCGCGGACGGGAGACGACCGACGAAATCACAGCCGCAGGCGGCGCGGCACGGTTCGTGAAACTCGACGTCACCAGTGAAGCCGACTGGTCCGCTGCGGTTAATGAGGCAAGCACGGCCTTTGGCGGACTCGACATTCTCGTCAACAACGCAGGCATCTTTCTCGGCCGCGAATTCGACGAAGCCACGGATGCCGATTGGGATCGGATCGTGGCGGTGAATCTAAAGGGCGTCTATCTCGGAACGAAAGTCTGCGCACCGGCCCTGCGCGAACGCGGAAAAACCAGCCCCCATGGGAGTGCCATTGTTAACCTGGCCTCGATCGCCGGTCTAATCGGTTCACAACTTGACCCGATCTATTCAATGACCAAGGGCGGCGTCACGCTGTTTACCAAATCGACAGCCCTGGCCTTCGGCCGCCGCGGCGACCGGATCCGCGTCAACTCAATCCATCCCGGCGTCATCGAGACCGACATGGGCGCCCAGACGTTCACGTCGCGGGCGGCTCAGGCCGGCACCAATGACGTCGATGCGGCACGCAATCAGTCCGTTCGCCTGCATCCGATCGGCCGGCTCGGAACACCTGACGATATTGCCCTGGGGATCGTGTTCCTGGCCTCGGACGACGCGGGATTCATGACCGGATCAGGCCTAATCGTTGATGGTGGTATGACTGCGCAGTGATGCGCCCGCCCAGGTCAATCCCGTCGAACGGTCCACTCCTCAGCCTGGCGGTCTTGCCCGGGCTTAACGTCCGCCATACCCGGGATCATTCAGGTCCAGCAGCGGGTACGCGCTGTGCACGCCCGGTTCATTCGCCAGGGGCGCTCCGAAGTGGAGATAACTCCTGTCGAGTTCAGACCAGTTGGCGACGCCCGTGAGCCCCATCGCGCTCTGCACCTCGTTTTCAAGGATCTCCAGCATACGGTTGATGCCCGAGCTGCCGGCCGCCGCTAGCGCATAGCAATAAAGGCGTCCAATCGCGACGGCCTCGACGCCCATGGCCATCGCCTTGAGAATATCTGTTCCGCGATTGATGCCACCATCAACGATGTATTTCGCAGCCGATCCCCCAGCATCCATAACCTCCTGCAGCACGTCCAGTGCGCCACGGCCATGATCCAACTGGCGACCTCCGTGATTTGAGACCCAGATATATTCGACGCCGTGCTCGACAGCGATCCGCGCATCTTCCGCCGTCGCAATTCCCTTCAGCATCAGGGGGATTTTGTGGTTTGCCTTGAAGTGCGCGATGTTCTTCCAATTCAGACCTGCTTGCGCATCGATGCCGGTCGCAGTTTTGCGCCACGGTTTCACGAAGCGCTTGGCAATGTCACGCTCGCGCCTGCTGTACACGGCGGTGTCAACGGTGATGCAGAAGGCGTCATAACCGCAAGCCACCGCCCGTGCTGCAATGTCGTCGACGAAGGCATCGTCGCCACGCACATAGAGCTGAAACACCTGTGGCGCGGCGCCGGCCGCACGCACGTCTTCCATCGGAACGTGGTTGACGGAGCTCAGCGTCATGCCGACGCCGAACTGATCCGCGCCCTTTGCGACGGTAATTCCGGCGCCGGCGTCGAATGAGTCGAGAGAGCCGATCGGTGCCAACAAGACCGGCAGGCGCACCGGCTTGCCAAAAAGCGTACTGCTGCAATCGATATGCGAAACATCGCGCAAGACGCGGGGCCGCAGCGCGACCTGATCCAATGCCATGCGATTGCGCCGCATCGTTGTCTCGGTTTCCGTCGCACCGATCAGATAGTCCCACACATTGGGATTGAGCTTCATCTTGGCTGCCTTGATGAATTCGTGCAGCGTCATGAATTCGTTACGAGATTCTTCCGACATTGGCTCCTTTCCGCCTTCAGCAATTGCTGTTTTTTGTTGCATCATGATCCATCGCCACCGTCGCGACTGGTCTCAGCGCCTCGAAATGGCGGCGTAATTCTTCCGGGATCGGCCGGCCCTCAGACGTCTCGCGATCACCGAAGACTGTCGTCGTCTTGGCCGTTGCAATGCACGTGTCGTCATCGAATACAGCATGACCGAGGACATAGGACTTGCGCCCAATGCGTAGGACACAGCAGCCGACATCGACTTCGCCCGGATAATGCAAAGCCGCTTTGAACGTCACCTCGAAATGCACAATCAGCCAGGCAATCGACTGATCCCGTGCGTATTTCGGAAAGCAACGCTCACGCAACTCGACGCGGCTGCATTCGATATAGGCACAGACCACCAGGTTGTTGACGTGGTTCTGGCGATCAACGTCGCCGAACCGGATCTTCTCGCGTGACCAGAATGGATAGATTCTGCGGTCCGTCAGATCAGGCTCGATGTTGTCCGGCACGACCTGGTCTCCGCATGAATGCCTATTGGCCCTTGAAGGCGGGCTTACGCTTCTCCATGAAAGCACGTCGGCCTTCAATGTAGTCTTCGCTTTCAAAGCAGGCCTGCACCATTGCGTCGAGCCGGGTGTGATCCGGCTGATCGGGTGCCCTGCCGATCTCGATGGCAGACGCCTTGATGGCCGCAATCGTCATCGGAGCATTCTCGCAAATTCGCCGCGT
>JBPCWB010000240.1:0-4381 GCA_051009955.1 Hyphomicrobiaceae bacterium
TTGCAAAGCTCATAGACGCGTTGAATGTGCTCCCAGCGAACGCGGTCCGCCGACATCGGATTCTCGGGCGGCGGCGCCATGGCGTTCGGCGGTGCGAGGAGTGCGTCGGTAACCTCGTCTGCGTCGGCCGGCTTCGCCAGATAGTCGATGGCACCAAGCTTCACGGCGGAGACAGCCGTCGCTATATTGCCGTAGCCGGTCAGCACGATCGTTCTCGCATTCGGGCGCAGGCGAGACAGCTCGGCAATCACATCCAGGCCATTGCCATCTTCCAGACGCATATCGACCACCGCGAACGCCGGCGGCTTTTCACGAATAAAGGCCATTCCCTCATTGACGGAATTGGCTGCGCGCACATCAAATCCGCGCTGCTCCATGGCGCGTGACAGCCGCTGCAGGAATGGCGAGTCATCATCGACGATCACCAACGAGACGTCCTCGGGCAGCTCTTCCTGGCTAAATGAATAATCTTCTTCCACGGCAGGTCTCCTTAGCACGATGACCGCTATATATCTGCTCGCAGCCTGAAACCCAAGGTTTCATAAGGATTTTTTGGCCCGAAATGTAAAAATAGTAGCGTGTTCCAATTGCCTAAACAACTACGTTAACGAATACGCACCGCTCGGCTGCGACTGCCCCATGGTCAGGACGGTCGTCTCCTCGAACGAGCCGCGCGGCCAAACGATCCGGACAATGGCACCGCTTTCCGGATGCGGGCGATTGTCAAATTCCAAGCTCGCGCCGGTCCTTTCGAGCAGGGTCTTGGCGATGAAGAAACCCAGGCCCAGCCCCGTTTGGTCACCGGTGCCGCGGCTCGAAGGTCGGGTCGTGACGTAGGGCTCTCCAATGTGGTCCATGACTTCGGGTGCGAAACCTGGACCATCGTCGGTGATCTCGATGGCCACCTCGCCGCCACCCCAGTCGGCCCTGATCGTCACCTCGGTTGCCGCAAAATCAACGGCGTTTTCGATGAGATTGCCCAGGCCGTAGATCAGTCCGGGGTTACGTTCGCCCTGCGGTTCGGCCTTGTTGACGGCAACGGCGTTTGGCGCCAGCGCATAGCTGACCTGAATGTCGCCGTTACGATGCGGTTCAGCCGCTTCGTCGATAATCTGGCTCAGCGTGACATGGAGGTGCATCGGGTCTTGGTTGGTCGGGCGCTTCGTTAGCTTCTGGAGGATATCGCGGCAGCGCTGTGCCTGGCCGCGCATGAGTTGGAGATCCTCCAGCAGAGGACTGTCGGGCGGCAGATTCTTGCCGAGTTCCTTCGCGACCAATGCGATCGTCCCCAATGGCGTCCCCAGCTCATGGGCTGCCGCTGCGGCCAAGCCATCAAGGGCATGGAGCTGCTGCTCGCGGGCCAGCACCAGTTCGGTCGCCGTTAGCGCCACGGACATCTGGCGCGCTTCGTGCGACAGTCGCCACGCATATATGGCGAGAAATATCGTGCAGGCAGCCACCGCCGAAAAGAAGCCGAACCGGTAGAGTTCAGGAAGAGCCGGTCGGTCGAAGTCGCCCCACGGCAGCGGCAGATGGTAGAGCACCAGAATGGCCGTCATCGCCAGTGCAATTGCACCCAAAAGCACCGTATTTCGTCCGGGAAGCGTTGCCGCCGAGACGGTCACCGGAGCGACGATCAAGATGATGAACGGGTTTTGAATGCCACCGGTTAAGAACAACAGAAACGAAAGCTGAATGATGTCATAGGCAAGGAGCCCGGTCGCAAACCGGTGGCTCAGGCGATATCGCCCGGTGAAGCGGAAGCCGAGATAGATGTTCAACCACGCTGATGCCGCGATGAACAGCAGGCAATAGCCGATCGGCAGTTCGAACCGTAGGCCGAAATAGACGACGCACACTGCGATCAACTGGCCGAGCACAGCGAACCACCGCAGGCGAATGATGGTCTGGAGGCGCAAACGGCTTTCGTCCGGTGTCATCGCGGGCGTGGTTTGGTGTTTGTAGAGTCGGTTTGGCATCTGCTTTACGGGAAAAAATGAACGTTCATGGCAGCGCGCCGATGGGCACAGTGGCGTTTGATCGCGCAGAGATCAATTTGCCGTTGCAGCATCAAGGCGATATGCGCCTTTCCGCGACCGCTGTCAAAGTTTGCCTTGTCATCCGCCGGCGCGCATATCAGTTTCCTGAGATCGGCGGCGGATGCAGCGGACCGCGTCAGTTTGCAAGCTTGGTGACTGATCCAAGCGACCCCACATCGTAGAGCGAAGTTCAAACGTCGGCAGCGGAGATGGCGGAATGCGTGTCAAAGTGATGGCTCTGAGTGCCGCCGGCCTGATCGCGGGCATGGCGTTGGCGCTCATGCTCATGCCTGGCGCGATCGATCGATTGCTACCGGCACAGAAAAGCTGGACAATTGGCCAAGCTGACATCGGCGGACCGTTTGCGCTCATCGACCACAATGGGCAAAAAGTCACCGAACAGTCCTATGCCGGAGAACACCTTCTGGTCTTCTTCGGTTTCACCTTCTGCCCGGACATTTGCCCTGCTGCCTTGCAGAAAGTCACCGCGGTCCTGGACCAGCTCGGCGATAAGGCCAAGCGGCTCCGAGTCCTGTTCATTTCCGTAGATCCGCAGCGAGATACGCCGGAGCAACTTAAACTTTACATGTCCAATTTTCATAGCCGTGCCGTCGGACTGACCGGCAGTCCGGAGCAGATCGCTGCGGCGGCAAAGGCGTATCGGATCTATTACCGCAAGGTGGAGGACGCTTCAAATCCGGACGGCTATACGATGGACCACTCCGGGTTCATCTACCTTATGGATGAGCGCGGAAAATTCGTTACACACTTCACGCACGTCACACCTCTGGACAAGATAGCCGAGCGCCTGCAGCAGGAACTTTGACCATTCACGGGTGAAATCACGAGATTGTTGATTTTGTCCATCGTCTTGTGACAGAGAAATGCTCAGTCTTTGTTATAGTCGGGCGTGCCAACGGGCGATTGATTCGTTCATGTGATGGCGCATTGCTGACGCGCGACAAGACAGGACGCAAACCGCACCGCATGCCCCCCAGATCCGTTACCAAGGCGATTTGTTCGAATGCACTTTGGCTGGCAATGGCGTGCCTGCTGCAAAGTGCGCCTTCCATGGCGAAGGATTCGCAGTTCAAGATGCCGCAGATCTTTGTTCTGGGTGACTCGCAGTTTGCATTCGGCGCCGGACCGACGTTCCACGACTTTCTCGAAAATTTTGCCCAGAATTGTGGACGCTACAGCACGGAATCGAACCTGGTCGAGAAGATCGATCGATTGCGTGTCGGCGTCATGGGCGTGCGCTCAACCTCGCTTCACTCCTGGGTCGCACACAAGTGGAAGCGCAAGAAGTTTGTTTGTGAACCCGACCCAAAATGGGATGTCAACGCGCGTCTTTTCGGTTGGCAGGGCCGGACCGATGGCACCTACGTGCAGCTGGGCAGAGACCGGGGCTTTCGAATTTGTCATTCCGGACAGTCAGCCTTCGAGGCTGTGTTCGACGATATGCGCCGGCCTGAGCTGTTCTTCCTGTTCTTCACCGGCAATGCCGTCCATCGCTGGGCCAATGCACCCAAGAGAACCGCCAAGGATGTGAAAAAACTGATGGCGCAGATCCCGCCCGGTGTGCCGTGCGTGTTCATGACCACGGTTCCGTCCCATAGAAAGAAAGAGAACGACCTGCGCTGGAAGACGCAGATCGGCATTCGCAAGGCCTTCGAGAAATACGGGCCAAGCTGCAGCTTTGTCGAAGGCCATACACTGGCCACCGTGAAGGAATTCCAGACCCAGGCGAAGTATTTCCGGCGGCGCCCGTCAGGCAAAGTGGAAGACCCCTATCATCCCAATAAGAGGGGTGCGCGCAAATTCGTAGATATGAGGCGTGGCGCGATCTGTACGGCCGTTCTTCACCAGTTCCAGCGCGCCCGGAATACCGCAACCATGGCAATCCCGTCTCACATGGCGTTGCGGAATTCATTCATGGCGCCCGACGACTGATTGCAGGCGCCAGAACTGCGGCGGCGCGGCCGGATTGCCACCTATGCCGCATTCTGGATCTTTTTCCAGGTGTCCTTTAATGAAACAACCTGATTGAAGACCGGCAGATCATCCGTCGAGTCCGGATCGAGGCAGAAATACCCGAGCCGCTCGAACTGGACGGCCCGACCGACATCGGCATTGACGAGTGCCGGCTCCACCCAGGCGCCATCGACGACAGTCAGGGAGTCGGCAATCAAAGACGCCGCGAGATCATCGCTGACAGCAGTCTCGCTCGCAAACAGATGCTGAAACTTGCGGATTTCCGCCCGGCGCGCGTGACTCGCCGAGACCCAGTGGATCGTGCCCTTGACCTTACGGCCATCCGGCGAGTCCCCGCCTCGCGTTGC
>JBPCWB010000241.1:0-6791 GCA_051009955.1 Hyphomicrobiaceae bacterium
GGTGAACGAACTCGCTTCGCAGCTCAAAGGGGCGGGTCGGGACGGCGATATGGTCGTGTGCCTCGGTGCCGGGATTTCGACGGAATGGGCGCATGCTCTGCCGGAACTCGTCGCTCAGGACTAGCCAAGAGGAAAATGTCGATCGTGGCACACGCGGATTTGACTGCGGATCTCCAGGAGTTGATGCCGGATCTTCGCGGTTCGTTGGCGGCCAATGTGTCGCTCGCGGATGTCACGTGGTTTCGCGTAGGCGGTCCGGCACAAGTCCTTTTTCGCCCGGCCGACGAGGCCGACCTCGCCTATTTCATTGCGCGATTGCCGACCGATATTCCCTTGATGGTGATCGGGCTCGGGTCGAACCTGTTGGTGCGCGACGGCGGAGTCAAAGGCATTGTCGTTCGCCTTGGCCGCGGTTTCTCGCGCGTTACGGTCGAGGCGGACAGTCGCCTGCGCACGGGCACGTCCGTGCCGGACGTCAAGTTCGCGCGCGCTGCCGCTGATGCCGGAATTGATGGGCTTGCCTTCTATCGCGGCATTCCGGGGTCGATCGGCGGCGCTTTGCGCATGAACGCGGGCGCCCACGGTACGGAAACCAAGGATGTCCTGCTGGAGGCTCGGGCGATCGATCCGCAGGGTCAGATTCACGTGCTGACGAACGCAGACATGGGCTTTCGATATCGCCACAGCTCGTTGCCGCGGGACTGGATCTTTACGGAGGCGCTCTTTGGCGGGCGGCCCGGTGACTCCGCGCGCATTCTCGCCGAGATGGAGTCCGTCGCCACGTATCGCGAAGAGCATCAACCAACGCGTGAACGCACGGGCGGGTCGACGTTCAAGAATCCTCCGGGCCACAGTGCTTGGCAATTGGTTGACGCCGCCGGCTGTCGGGGCCTACGTGTTGGCGGCGCCCAGGTTTCGGAAAAGCACTGTAATTTCCTGATCAATGTCAGTCAGGCGAGCGCCGATGACATCGAGACTCTGGGCGAGACTGTGCGCGCCCGCGTCAAGGCTCAATCCGGCATCGAGCTACAATGGGAGATTATCAGAATCGGCGAACCGGCGGCCGGTCGTGCGACGGGCTCCGATTTGGCACTTCCGGCATGACCGCGGGACCCGCCTCGGTCGCCGACTCGAATCGATCGGCGTCGCTGGGCTGCGGGTTAGATTTTCATCATTCGGCATTTCGCCGATTGTGATCGAAGAGCGGTCAAGGAGGACCCATGCGCGTTTTTACCAACGCCCCGCAGGCCGACTGGCGCAGCATCGCCGACTTCGCACAACGTGCCGAAGACGTTGGCTTCGACGCGCTCATGACTTTGGAACTTGGTCATGACGCCTTCATGCCATTGGGATTTGCCGCGTTGGCGACGGGGCGCCTGGAACTTACAACGTCGATCGCCGTTGCGTTTCCACGTAGCCCGACCGTGCTGGCGTTGCAGGCCTGGGACCTCCAGGCCAACTCCAATGGCCGCTTCGTGCTGGGTCTGGGCAGCCAGGTCAAAGGCCACAATGTGCGTCGCTATGGTCTTCCTTGGAGCCCGCCGGCGCCGCGGTTGCGCGATTACATCAAGGCCCTTCGGGCCCTGTGGAGCTGTTGGGAACAGCGAACCAAGCTGAACTACCTGGGCACCCACTACCAACTTACGTTGATGACCCCGGATTTTTCTCCCGAGCCAACCGGCTTGCCCATGGTTCCGATCACCATCGCGGCCGTTGGTCCGGCAATGCTGTCGCTGGCAGGCCAGCTGTGCGACGGCGTTCGCCTCCACCCGCTTTGCTCGCGCCGCTACCTGGAGGAGGTCTGCCTTCCCAGAATGCTGGCCGGGATGGCCGAGAGTGGCCGCAACCGGGGAAATTTCGACATCCATGGTGGTGGCTTCGTTTGCACCGGGCCTGACGAAAAAGCCGTTGCCAAATCGATGGAATGGGCGCGCGCTCGCGTGGCGTTCTACGGCTCGACACGCACCTATCTCCCCATTCTCGCGTTGCATGATCTGGAAGATCTCGGTCAAAAGTTGCATCGGATGTCGACCGAGGGGCGCTGGACGGAGATGGCGGCCGAGATTTCGGACGATACGCTGCAGATCTTCGCTGCCTGCGGAACCTACGGCGAACTCGCGAGCAAGATCGAGCAACGGTTCGGAGGAGTGGCCGACACGATCGAGATCTATCTCGAGCCCGATGCCGACATTGCGCCTATCGCCAAATTACTGATTGACGTCCGTCGCATACCACATGACTTTGTCGGCTATGACACCAGTTGGTAGCGCCGGGTAAAGACGCTGCTTTGGGCGCGGGCCGCGAAACTCCAGTCAGAAAATGTGTCAGTCGTTAACTTGCTCTTAACCCTCAATCCACGACACTGAGCAAGTCATGTGTGTGCGTCGGTCGTAGGCTCCCATGCCGGCTGACGCACTCGCATGATGTGAGTCGCTTGTGCGCGGAGGAGATCGTGGAGAGCAAGCCAGGCAGAGGGCCTATGCGTGCTCGGGGGATCGATCCGCCTGCGCGCCGCCGACGCACCAAGCCGAGCCGTACCGGGACGAGGACCCGCGGAAGGCGCCGGATTGCTCAGCGTTGGATGCCGGTTTTTGCAGCCGTGCTCGCCGCTGCAACATTCTTCGGGCTCTCCAATCAGGATTTCGAGACACGCCAAGCGCTGCCGCTTGTCGAGCAGTTTGATCGTCTGGCGGAGTACGCGGGATTCGGATTGAACCATGTCACGGTCAACGGTCATAAGATGACGTCCGACCGCGATATATTCGCGGTTCTTGACCTGGCGTCGAACCGCTCGCTTCTGAAGCTGGACAGTGCCGTCGCTCGTGAACGCCTGGAACAGTTGCCATGGGTGAAATCAGCGCGCATCAAACGGTCAATCCCACACCGCGTCGACATCGAAATCATCGAGCGTCAGCCGTTTGCTGTCTGGCGAAGTGAAAAGCACGACGTTCTCATTGACCGCACCGGGCGCCGGTTGGCCGTTGTCCGACAAGGCTCGATAGCGCACCTGCCGCGCATCACTGGCAGCAACGGTGAGAAATTTGCCGGCAAGATCGTGATGGCGGCACGACAATGGCCCGAATTGGCCGACGGCATCGCAACTTTCGAATTCGTCGGAGGTCGGCGTTGGAACTTCAATCTGCATGACGGGCGGGTCATCCAATTGCCAGAGGTTGCGGCCGGGGCAGCTATACAGCAGCTCATGCAGGGCAGCAGCGGAGCACGCCTCTTCGATAGAACCGCCGTCGACATAGATCTGCGTGTCGCCGGCCAGATCACCTTTCGGCCGGTCGGTTCGGCGAGGACCGAAACGCTGCTCCAATCCCGTATCACGGGACAGCGACGACCAACTCGAAACCGCGATCGCGGATAATGGAAGGATGAAGTAGTGCTGACTGGCCACCGTCCAGCGAGCGAAATCGTTACGGTTTTGGATCTTGGAACGTCGAAGATTAGCTGCATCATTGCCGAACGTGTTTTCGGTCCGGGTGAGCAAGGACCGCAAATCTCGAGGGTGCTGGGATTTGGTCAGCATCGCGCTGACGGAATTCGCGGCGGGATCGTCGTCGACCTCGATCGGGCGGAAATTGGCGTGCGCCATGCAGTCGGACAGGCGGAGGATCAGGCTGGCATCACGATCGATGACGTCATTGTTGCGGTCTCCAGCGGCCGCCTGGGTTCGTCGCACTTCTCAGCCCACGTCTCACTCGAGGAGGGCCAGGTCCGATTGCAGGACGTATCACGACTCGCCGTTCGCGCTCGCGACTACGCCGAGCGTGGTGGTCGCCGTCTCATTCACATCGATCGTATCAACTACGCTTTGGACGATCAAACCGACATTCACGAACCGCTGCATATGCTGGGGAAGAATCTGACTTGCCAATACCATGCGGTGACCGCAGACGCGACGCTTCTCGGCAATCTGGAGAGCTTGATCGCGCGCTGCTATCTGTCCGTCCGAAGCTTCGTGCCAACCGCCCTCGCTTCGGCGCTTGCTGCGACGACGCCAGATGAACAGACGTATGGCGTGCTGAGCATCGACATGGGCGCAGGCGCAACAAACATTGCGTTGCTGGCCGGCGGACGGTTCATTTGCACAGATACAATTGCCGTGGGTGGTGCAAATCTGACTCATGACATCGGCACAATACTCTCCGCTCCTCTTGCAGAAGCCGAGCGAATCAAGACGCTTTATGGCACAATGGTGTGTGCGCGGTCGGATGAAACGTCATTCGTACCTCATCTCCGCAATGGAAAAGCGTCGGACGACTCGGAACAGTCAGGCTATGGAGAAGAGTATCAGACAACGCGGGCAGAGTTGTCACGTATCCTCTATCCCCGGGCGCGCCGGCAACTGGAATTGATCGGCGAACGCCTGAAGTGCAATCCGTTGGTGGAGGAGTTCGCACAAAGTATCGTGCTAACCGGTGGCGCCAGTCAGTTAACCGGGTTGGCAGATTTGGCGAGTGATGTTCTTGGTCGGCCGGTGCGCATCGGTGAACCAGGCGCCGTTGACGGATTATCGGATGCGTTCTGGGGTCCAGCATCGTCTACAGCGGTTGGTTTGTGCAGGGCCAAGGCGATTTCCGCAAAGCGGTCGCCGTCCTCCTGGGGGACGCCTATCGTGCGTGAGTCGTACCTGAGTCGGATGGAGCAGTGGCTTCGCGAGAGCTTCTGACCTCAGTAGACGCGCCTTCGTCGGGCATCGGCGTAGTTGGGTGGCACCAGCGAATGTCCGTCTTCCTAAAGTGAAGATATTGGCCGCCAGCGCCGCGGGGGAACAATGAACGTCAAACTGGAATTACCCGAGGTCTCCGATTTGAAACCGCGCATCACAGTTATCGGAATCGGCGGCGCCGGCTGCAATGCCATCAACAATATGATCGCAAGCGGTCTGGAGGGTGTTGAATTCGTCGCGGCGAACACTGACGCCCAAGCCCTTGCCATGTCGAGTGCCGAAAGTCGCATTCAGCTTGGCGTTGAACTGACCGAAGGTCTCGGGGCCGGTGCGCGGCCGGAGATCGGTCGCGAGGCGGCGGAAGAAGCCATTGAAGAAATTCGCTCGCACATCAGCGGTCGCCATATGGTGTTTCTGGCCGCGGGCATGGGCGGCGGGACCGGAACCGGCGCCGTCTCCGTCATCGCACGTGCGGCCCGCGAAATGGGCATCCTTACTGTCGCCATCGTCTCCAAACCCTTCCAGTTTGAAGGTTCACGGCGCATGCGAACAGCGGAAGACGGGATCGGCGAGTTGCGCGACTTTGTCGACACACTGATCATCATCCCCAACCAAAACTTGTTCCGCGTGGCAAATGAGAAAACGACATTCGCAGAAGCCTTCGTGCTCGCGGATCAAGTGCTCTATTCCGGCATCGCTTGCATTGTTGATCTGATTATCAAAGATGGCTTGATCAATCTCGATTTCGCCGACGTGAAGTCGGTCATGAAAGGCATGGGGCCGGCAGTGATGGGCACCGGCGAAGCGTCCGGCGAGGACCGCGCCCGGCTTGCAGCCGAGCAGGCGATTTCCAATCCGTTGCTGGACGAAATCACACTCCGTGGCGCACGAGGACTGCTGGTGTCGATTATCGGCGACCAGAACCTGACGCTGTTCGAAGTCGATGAAGCAGCCAATCGCGTCAAGGCCGAGGCCGATCCGGAAGCCAACATCATTGTCGGTGCATCCTTCGAAAGTGGCATGGAAGACAAGCTGCGCGTATCGATCGTTGCGGCCGGCCTCGATCATGCTGATGCCGCACTGGCAGGATCCCCCAGAGGCGGCCATCAAGCCAATTTCACCGCGCCGACCGAGGCACCGCCCACAGTTGCGGCACCGGGACATGATGAGCCAACGGTGCCGGGGCCGCCACCGCTGCCGACACCGGCACCTGGAACGAGCGACCCATCCGATCCCTATCTCGGCGACACCTCGGCGGAAACCTTCGCGAGAGCGCTCGAAGACGTCATCGGGCACGTCGAAGAAGACAGTGTGACGGAACCAATAGAGCAAGGCGACGGGGCCTGGCAGACGACAGATGGCGTCGTGATTCGCGACGGCTTGGATCACTCATTCCACACCCGGCCGCCACCGCTGCATGCCGCGCATCAGACGATGCCCCCTGCTGAAAACAGGCCATTCGAGCCGCAGCAACCGGAGGCACTGCCGCGTCGTGTTCCAGATGCAACCGACCATGGTGGTGTGGAATCAGCCAACTACGTCAAAGCGCTGGACGGCTCCGGTCAGAGGCCCAATAGCGGCGAGGGAGAGCACCGTCGCGGCCTGCTGCGTCGTATCGCTGGGTTCGGACGCCAGGCGGCGGCGCTCGCGGATAATTCGCAAACTGATTCGCAGAGTGCTGATCCCAAAGTGCAGCCTCAAAACACCCGTGCGAGTGACGGTCCAAGGTCAGCCCGGCGCAAGTAGCAGCTGACTTTCCAACAAAACTTCAATGTTCAGTGCGAAATTCATAATGTATTGATATTAGGAGGAATTTCGGGTTATCCCAACCATGTGTTCACAACGCAAGCCCGAAAAAACCTCGAACTATTGCTATTGCGTAACACTGTGTAAGAAACCGTGATTTGAATGGCCGTGTCCCGCGGCAGTATTCTGTGACTGTCAATGAGATCGAAGTGAGTGGTCGACATCAGCGAGGCTGATGTTACGGGGAACTCAATCGGGGAAGTAGGTCTCGACGGGGCATCTCGAAGCGAAACCTGTAGCTTTGCGAGTTACGCGTCTATGGATGGGCTTGAGGGACGGGGCGGATATGCCGAATAGATTTGTCGGC
>JBPCWB010000242.1:0-5747 GCA_051009955.1 Hyphomicrobiaceae bacterium
CACCGGACTAGTGGCGGGCTATCTGGCATCCTTTATTGTCGGACCTTCGGGCTGGGGGCTCCTTGGATACTTGGTGAGTGGCGTGATAGGCGCATTTGTCGGTGGCTGGCTGCTGAAGACCGCGGGCATCAATTTGGGGATCAAGAACGAAGTGGCATCATTGATTGCCACGTCGACGATTGGCGCGATCGTCGTTGTCATCGTCGCACGATTGATCGCCTGACGACGATTATCATCCGAGCGAAATCCGGGAGGGAACGATGGAAGAACTTGGACCTTATTGGCCTTGGATTGTGATGGCGATCAACGGCCTGATCGCTGGCTGGTTGGCCGGCCTGCTTCTTGGAGGCGGAGGCCTGATCCGCAATGTGATCGTCGGCATCATCGGTGCATTCATTGGCGGCACCATGGTGCAACAGGGTCTCCTCAATCTCCCATTCGATCTTGGGCCTTGGGGCAACCAAATCGCGGTCTCCACCATTGGCGCGTTGATCGTGATCGTGCTTGCACGCATTCTCGGTCGCTAGAACTTGGCTTGATGTGCGTCATGCCGAGCGGGAGTGCTTCTGGCCGAGATGTGACACTTGCGTGGTCTTGTGGTGCGTTCAGTGCGAACCAAGTATAAGAACCAAGTCAGACATTGAGATCGCGTGGTGATGGTCACACTGATCGATAGCAAGGCCCGCCATCCCGAGAAACAGGCGCGTGCCGATACTCCGGTCATTCGGAAGCCGGATTGGATTCGGGTGCGTGCACCGGGGTCGGCCGAGTATGCCGAAACCCGGCGAATCGTCCGCGAAAACAACCTGAACACGGTGTGCGAGGAGGCCGGCTGTCCGAATATCGGGGAATGCTGGACGAAGCGCCACGCCACCATGATGATCATGGGAGACGTATGCACCCGGGCCTGCGCCTTCTGCAATGTTCGCACAGGTTTGCCGCAACCATTGGATCCGGCCGAACCCGCAAATGTTGCTCGTGCCGTTGCAACGCTTGGCTTGGAGCACGTGGTCATAACCTCGGTTGATCGCGATGACCTGGGTGATGGCGGGGCCAAGCATTTCGCACAAGTCATCTTGGCGATCAGAGACGCGGCACCGTCCACGACCATTGAGGTCCTGACGCCGGATTTCCTGCGCAAAGAAGGCGCCGTCGAGGTGGTCGTCGCAGCGCGGCCGGATGTCTTCAATCACAATCTGGAGACGGTTCCGTCGCGCTATCTGACAATCAGACCGGGCGCACGGTACTTCCATTCGCTGCGGTTATTGCAGCGGGTGAAAGAGCTCGACAGGGGAATGTTCACCAAGTCAGGAATCATGGTTGGCCTTGGTGAATCACGTGACGAAGTTCTCCAATTGATGGACGACTTACGCGTAGCCGATGTCGATTTCCTGACGATCGGGCAGTACTTGCAGCCGACGCGCAAGCACGCTGCGATAGAGCGTTTTATAACGCCTGACGAGTTCAAATCGTATGAGCGAATTGGCCTGGCGAAAGGGTTCTTGCTTGTATCGTCGTCGCCATTGACGCGGTCGTCGTATCACGCGGGCGATGACTTTGCGCGGTTGCAGCAGGCGCGCCGAAGCACAACAAAAGCCATCAGCCAATAAAAGGTCGAATCTGCACCCATGCCCTCTTTTGCAACGCAACGCGCGGTTCAGCATTCTTCCGCACAGATGTTCGATCTTGTCGCCGACGTCGAAAAGTATCCGGAATTTCTGCCGCTCTGTGAAGGTCTGACCGTGACCAGCCGAACCACGGATGCCGGCGGCCATCCGGTCGTCGTGGCCCGCATGACCTGTGGCTACAAGGCCATCCGCGAGTCGTTCACCAGTCGCGTCACTCTGGACAGCGCAAACGCCACTATTCACGTCGCTTATATCGACGGACCATTTCGATATCTGGAAAACACATGGCGGTTCAAGGATCGGGTCGGCAGTCCGGGCTGCACGGTCGACTTCCACATCGACTACGAGTTTCGTTCGCGGATGTTGGGGCTGGTGGTTGGCAGCCTGTTTGACAAGGCCTTTCGGAAATTCGCGACCGCGTTCGAGGCAAGAGCGCAAAGAATTTACGGTCCGGTGTTGAACCTGTCGGAGGCCGGCCAGGGCGCTCTCACGTGAGCACGTCCGTCAACAGACTGAGTGCCTCCTTGACGGTCTCAATCCTCACGTTTTGACGGCCAATGTCACCGAAACGGCATTCTCTGTGTTGCGTCGCATGGCCTTTCCGGGCAACGGCGATGTGGACGAGGCCGACCGGCTTCGTCTCGGTGTTGCCACCGGGCCCGGCAATCCCGGTGACTGACACTGCGACATCCGCATTTGAATGTGCAATTGCGCCTTCCGCCATGGCGAGGGCAACTTCTTCACTGACGGCGCCGTGTTGGGCCAGCGTGTCGGCATGGACCCCGAGACAGCTGATCTTGGCTTCATTGGAATAGGTTACGAACCCGCGCTCGACGACATCCGATGATCCTGGAATTTCGGTCAACAGCGCGGCAATGAGACCGCCGGTGCAGCTTTCGGCTGTGGCCACCATCAAAGATTGGTCGCGCAACATCTCGAGCAGGCGCTCAGCATCACTGCGCATCCAATCATTGAACATGACTGTCCCCATCAAAAAAAGGCGCTCATGAGAGCGCCTCTAGGACAGCTTCGCCGGCTAGGCAAATAGAATCTGCAGGAATGCCGGTTTAGGACGCGCCCAGTTTCTCGGCATTCTGCAGTAGACGGTCGAGCGTCGACTTGCTGTCGTGGCCCATGATCGTTAGCGCCCGGTTCTGGGCTTCCGTCCATACCGGAAACGCATCTTTGATCATGATCTGGCCCTTGGGTGTCAGATGCAGTCCACGACCGCGTCGCCCGGCGGGCGGATCCATCGCAATCAGGTCAAGCGCCAGCAGCCGCTTGAGATTGCGAGAAAGCGTCGATTTCTCGATATCCAACGTGTAGCCGATTTCAACAGCAGTAATACCGTCCTGCTGACCGAGTTGAGTGAGCAACGTGTACTGGCTGCCGGTGATTCCTAAGGGCCGTAGGGCATCATCGTATAGGCGCGTCACAATGCGGCTGAGTTGTCTTACCCGCGTTGCCAGGCAGCCAAGCGAAGTTTTCTCGGCAATGCTCGCGATATCCGGCGTTTCCGCTACCGGTGTCGGTGCCATCACATTCATCAGCGTCCCCTTGTCGCGACTGTCGCGATACAACGACTCGCTTTGCACATGCAGTGATTCTCGCTGTGACGGCAAGTAGGGCGGGGATGTAGGGTCGAGTAACTTTGGGAGGAGGCAGACATTTCATGAAGATAGCCGATGTGAAGACACACGTGCTGGAAGCACCTCTGAGCGAACCGTTCTGGTGGTCGTTCAATCGAACAGACTCGCGCGCCAGTTGCCTGGTCGAGATCATCGCGGAAAACGGCACGGTCGGTTGGGGCGAGTGCCTTGGGCCCGCGCGCCTGAATGCTGCGATCGTTTCGGCGTTTCGTCCATACCTCATCAGTGAAGACGCTCTTGCAACCGAGCGCATATGGCAGACGCTCTACAACCAGTTCCGCGACCAAGGTCAGAAGGGACTGGTAATAACGGCACTCAGTGGTGTCGATATTGCTCTTTGGGATTTGAAAGGACGTCACTTCGAGGCGCCCGTGCATCAGCTGATGGGTGGCCCGCTCAGAACCTCTGTCGCAGCTTATGCGACGGGCACCTACCGACGCGGCTCTGGTAATCCCATGGATTATATCATTGAGGAAGTCGCAGCATATGTTCGTGAAGGCTTCGGGGCGGTAAAACTCAAAATTGGTTTTGACGTGGGCGACGATGCGGCGCTCATTGAGGCTGTGCGCGAGGCGATCGGACCCAACGTCGGGCTGATGCTGGACGCGAACCACGGCTACGACGTCATAGAAGCAGTCGAGCTTGGTAATCGTGTTGCGCATCTCGACATCGGCTGGTTCGAGGAGCCGGTCGTACCGGATGATCTCCGCAGCTACCGCGAAGTGCGCGATCGCCAACCGATTCCTGTCGCTGGTGGAGAATGCGAATACACGCGGTGGGGTTTCCGGGAAATCTTGTTGAGCCGGTCAATTGACATTCTTCAACCCGACACCTGCGCCGCGGGTGGCTTGTCCGAATGCAAGAAGATTGCGGACATGGCCACGGCGTTCGGTGTTCGCTATGTGCCGCACGTCTGGGGTACCGGTGTCGGGCTGGCGACCGCACTCAACCTTCTTGCGGTTCTGCCGCACTCCCCGCCACGTCATACGCCTGTCGAACCGATGCTCGAGTTCGATCGCTCCGAACATCCCTTCCGCCAGGCCGTGCTGCAAACGGAGATCGAGCACGCGGGGGGCATCGTCGAGATTCCGGAAGGCCCCGGCCTCGGGATCGAAATCAATCGCGATAATCTGGCCAAGTTCACAGCCGGTGATGATTGACCCGGCTGGCTGCGCATCACTCAGTCGAACACCACCGTGGCAAGAGCGTGGGCGGCAATGCCCTCGCTGCGTCCGGTAAAGCCGAGCCCCTCGCTGGTCGTTGCCTTGACGCCTATGCGACTGATGTCGATCTCCAGTAGGCGTGCAAGTTCCCGACGCATCGCTTCACGATGGGGTCCGATCTTGGGCACCTCGCAGACGATCGTAACATCGACATTGGTTAATCTGGCGCCGGCCTTCTTGATGCGCCGGCAGGCGTCCTGCAAGAAGACCTCCGAGGCGGCGCCGCGCCACTTCTCATCGGTTGGGGGAAAGTGCTGGCCGATATCCCCGTCGCCGATGGCGCCCAGGATTGCATCCGTCAGGGCATGCATTGCGACGTCGGCGTCAGAATGCCCCAACAGGGCGTGGCTGTGAGGTATCTTCACGCCGCAGAGAATGACATGATCGCCGGATGAAAATGCGTGCACATCGTAGCCTTGGCCGGTGCGCACATCGACCGATCGCCGCGGCAGTAGCTGTGTCGCCAAGGCAAAATCCCCCGGATGCGTGATCTTGATGTTTCGAGCGTCGGTCTCGACGAGCGCGATATCGAGCCCCGCGAACTCGGCAATCGAGGCGTCGTCCGTAAAATCCGTGCGACCGGTTCGTGCGGCCGCGCGATGGGCCTCATAAATGGCGTCAAAGCGAAACGCCTGGGGTGTCAGTGCGCGCCACAAACCCGTGCGGTCAACGGTGGTCTCAACAAGTCCGGTGTCGGTGTTCTGGCGCTTGAGAGTATCGGCCACGGGCGTCGCAGCGACCGCACCGGCACAGCGCTCGAGAGGTTCCAGCACCGCGTCAATCGTGGCTTTGTCGACAAACGGTCTGGCCGCATCGTGGATCAATACACGGTTTGGTTTGTGGGGCTGCAATACCTCGAGCCCGCGGCGAACGGACTCCTGCCGCGTCGCACCACCGGCTACCGGCGACCACAACTTGTCAGAGCTTGGAACACTGCCCTCGTAGAGCGCGCGATCATCGGGATGAATGACGACCTGGACGACCTGAACATCGGGATGCGTCAGAAATGGCTCAAGGCTGCGGACAAGGAGGGGCTTGCCGTCCAGCTCAACGTATTGTTTCGGCGATGTCGTTGAGGGGGCGGCGCGTGACCCGCGCCCGGCCGCGACCAAGATGGCAGCAATCAACAGGGGCTCCTCTCTCCACAGCAAGCAACCGCTTTTTGGGTTTCGTCCTCCGCAGTGATGTATTGCGCACTTGTCGATGGCAGAGCAATGCGCTAAAAGATGATCAATACTTAGGCGTTA
>JBPCWB010000243.1:0-5726 GCA_051009955.1 Hyphomicrobiaceae bacterium
CGGGTGCCCCGTGCATTACCGGACATTTGCTATCGTCTGTCATGTTCACTCCGCTCGTGTTCTGCATTTTGTTCCTTGTTTGGTATACAAGGATCATGAATCCTTGGGAAGTGATCCGCCATCGCCAACGCGATGACATGGGCTTGGTCACGCGGAAGTCTCGATCATCGGGACACTTGGAAACAGGCTACCCGCAACCACCGCCAAAATTGACGGAGACGACGATCGGCTCGTTGCAGTTTTGTGCACCTTGGGCTTAAGGCGCGTTAGCCGCATGGCGACGCGCGGCGAGCCGCAGATCGCCGCCCAAGCTGCGACATCGCGCCGTATAAAGGCGCGATGTTCTCTTTGACACCCCTCACCAGCCCAGCGCCTGCTAACGGGTCCGATAGCGTGACGGTCGACCGGTAATGCGCTCAGCGGCGGCCAGCACGGCGTTCACGTCGATCTCATAGTGACGATAGAGCTCGCTAATGGAGCCGGATTGGCCGAACTGCTCGACGCCCAGCGCATGCACGCGGTGGCCCTGCACACTCCCGAGCCACGACAAGCTGTCAGGGAATGCATCGCACAGCGTGATAATGCCGGCGTCCCGCGGCAGGACCGACAACAGCGTCTCGGCGTGGCTCTTGGCATCGCGCTGGCCATTTCGGCGCGCACGCTGGGCTCCATGCCAGCCGGCCGACAGGCGATCCGCCGACGTCACGGCGAGCACACCGACTCCGCGGCGGTCTTCACTCAACAAGCCGGCGGCCTCAATGGCCTCCGGCGCGACAGCACCCATGTAGGCGATTGCAACGTCACAGGAGGGATCGGGCCGCCGCAGCCAATAACCGCCGTTGATGATATCGGTTTTGGTTTCGTCGCTGAGTTGCCGCGGCAGTTGATTGATGGGGCGGGTCGACAGACGCAGATACACCGAGCCGCCCTTGCCGTCGCGTGACCAGTTCTCGGCCGCCTCATCGTCGCGCGAACGCTGCACGTAGGCGAACGCCCAACCCATGATCTCGACAAGTTCGTCGACGTAGCCCGGCTCGAAGGAGGCCAAACCATCCTGCGACATGCCAATCAGCGGACTGGCCAGCGACTGATGGGCTCCGCCCTCCGGCGCCAGCGTCAGACCTGATGGTGTCGCAACCAGGATGAACCGCGCCTCCTGGTAACAGGCATAATTCAATGCATCGAGGCCGCGCGATATAAACGGGTCGTAGAGCGTGCCGATGGGGATCAGACGCTCGCCAAACAACGAATGCGACAGCCCTGCGGCGGCCAGCGTCAGGAACAAGTTCATTTCCGCAATGCCAAGTTCAATATGCTGGCCTTGAGGACTCATTTCCCATTTCTGAGGCGACATCAGGCCCCGTTCCTTGAACACGTCCTCCTGCGTTTGCATCGAGAACAGGCCGCGCCGGTTGACCCAGGGGCCGAGATTGGTCGACACGGTCACGTCGGGCGACGTCGTGATGATGCGATCCGCCAGTTCGCTATTGCTGCGCGCGATTTGGTCAAGTACGCGCCCGAAGCCGACCTGGGTCGAAACCTCGCCCTTGGCCTCGATCTCAATGTCCGGCGGCAACGCGACTTTCGGTGCCGTCAACCTCCGCGTCCCCCGCGCATTGAATGGCACGCAATCGAGAAAGGCCCTGATCGTCTCGGCCGATAGATCCAAACCGGCAAACGGTTCCCACTCCGCACCTTGATTGATGTTCTGTGATGCCCGGAAATCCTGCATCTGAGCCTTGGTCATGAGGCCCGAGTGATTGTCCTTATGACCGGCAAACGGCAGACCGAAGCCCTTGATCGTATAGGCGATAAAACAAGCCGGCTTGTCGGTTGGCGCATTGGCGAACACTTCGAGGATCTCTTCCAGATCGTGCCCCCCGAGGTTGGTCATGACCCGAGCCAGCTCATCGTCGGAGTAGCTGGCGATCAGCTTGAGTGTCTCACCCTGGTACTTGAGGTCTTCCTCCAACTGCGTGCGCCAGGCGGCCCCGCCTTGGAAGACCAGCGCCGAATAAAGCTGGTTCGGACAGTCATTGATCCAACGCTTGAGGTGCTCCCCGCCGGGTTGCGCAAACGCCTGTTGCTGAAGCTTGCCGTACTTGATCAGGAGCACTTCCCAACCAAGGTTCTGGAACAGACCGGCGACCTTCATGAAGAGCTGATCGGAGACCACGGAGTCGAGGCTCTGGCGGTTGTAGTCGACAACCCACCAGGTGTTGGTCAGGCCGTGCTTCCAGTACTCCAGCAAAGCTTCGTGAATGTTGCCTTCGTCGATCTCGGCATCGCCCATCAGTGAGATCATGCGGCCCTTGGCCCAGTCGTCCGACCAGCCCTTGGCGTGCACGTAGTCCTGAATGAGGCTGGCAAATCCGCTCATCGCGACACCCAGCCCCACCGAACCAGTCGAGAAGTCGACATCGTCGCTGTCTTTGGTCCGCGACGGATAGCTTTGCGCACCGCCGAAGCCGCGAAAGTTCTGCAGCTTCTCGACGGATTGATTGCCGAGCAGATATTGGATGGCGTGGAACACAGGGCTGGCGTGGGGTTTGACGGCGATGCGGTCCTCCGGACGCAGAATATGGAAATAGAGTGCCGTCATCAGCGTGACCATGGAGGCGGACGACGCCTGATGGCCGCCGACTTTCAAGCCATCACCCCGGTCAATCTCATGATTGGCGTGATGAATGAGATAGGATGACAACCAAAGCACTTTGCGTTCGAGTTCGCGCAGGACGGCCAGCGTTTCGGGTTCAGTCGTCTTCTGCGGACTGCTTCCGTCCATCCTGTTCATCCCTTCCCGTGCAAATTGAGTCTAACGGCGAAGCCGGCGGCTTTGAGCTTTGCGATCGTCGTCTCGAGGTGAGGCCGGTCCCGGGTTTCAATGACGACGTCAAGCAGCGCTGCCTTGGCAGGCAGGTCCGTGAAGACTCGCTGATGTGCAACCTCGACGACATTCGCCCCAGCGGCACCAAGCACGTCCGTTACACTGGCCAACTGACCAGGTTGATCGACCAGATCAACAGCCAGGCGTGACAAACGACCTTCGCGCGCAAGATCGCGCGTCAGAACACCAGCCAACAGCCGCGTGTCGATGTTTCCGCCGCACAGAATGGTGCCCACACGGCGCCGCGCGAAACGCTCCGGCGCTGATAGTACGGCAGCAACTCCAGCCGCTCCGGCGCCTTCGACGACGGTCTTTTCGATATTGATGAGGAGGCTGACCGCGCGCTCCAATTCTTCTTCCGAAACCAGAACAATATCGTCGACCCACGCGCTGATTATCCGGCGCGTCAGGTGACCTGGCTCCTTGACCGCTATGCCTTCCGCCAGCGACCCGCTTTGCATAGGCCTATCGGCGCCGTGGAACACATTGAACATCGATGGAAACAGTTCGGCCTGCACGCCAATGATTTCGATGTCCGGCCGCATCGCCTTGGCAGCGATGGCAACCCCGGAGGCCAGCCCGCCGCCACCTATGGGAACGATCAGCACATCGAGATCGGGCTCCTGCAGCAGCATCTCGCGCCCGACCGTTCCTTGACCGGCAATCACAAGAGGGTCATCGTAGGGGTGGATAAACACCAAGCCGTGGTCATCGGCGTGTTGGCGGGCATACGCGAACGAGTCCTCGAGTGTCTCACCTTCGACAATGACGTCGGCTCCGAAGCGTCGGGTGTTTTCCACCTTCACGGTTGGCGTGCCGAACGGCATCACGATGGTCGCAGCTAGGCCGAGGCTGCGGGCATGGTAGGCCACACCCTGAGCATGGTTGCCAGCCGACATCGCGATGACGCCGTTCACCGTCCCATCCGCGACGAGCGCGGCGAGGCGGTTGCGCGCGCCGCGTTCCTTGAATGACGCCGTGAATTGATGGTTTTCGAATTTCAGCCACAGCGCGCAGCCAAACATGTCGGACAGCGTGCGCGAGTGATTGCAATCCGTCATCATCGTATGTTCACGCAACAGATCCGCCGCACGAACGACGTCTGCATTGGTGACCGCTGGAGATTTTGACGTCTGCGACTGTGCCATAGATCAAACTCGTGCCATGCCCGACAATACATCAGGCAGATCGACGATATATTGCCTTTTTCTGCACATTCTGGATAGATCTTGGCAAATTCCGCCAAGCGAGATGACATTCATGACTGAATCCACTAGCAGGACATTGGACGCCGTAGATCTCAGAATCCTCGAAGCGCTGCAGGCCGATGGCCGTCTGACGGCCACCGAGCTTGCGGAAAAGGCCGGCCTGACGACCAGCCCGTGTCTGCGGCGTCTAAGGCTCTTGGAACAAGCTGGGATTATTCGCGGCTACACGGCACTGGTCGACCAAGCCAAAGTCGGTCTGCCGATCAGCGTGTTCGTGTCGATCAAGCTGGAACGCCAAAGCGAAGAGGCAATGGACCGTTTCGAGACCGCTGTCAGGCGGTGCCCCGAAGTCCTGGAATGCTATCTCATGACAGGCCCCCGCGATTACCTCCTGCGTGTCGTCGCCCGCGACCTGACAGATTACGAGCTGTTCGTCAAAGGCACCCTCACTCGTATGAGCGGCATCGCCAATATCGAGTCGAGCTTCGCTCTTGGTCAGGTCAAGCACTCCAACGCTCTGCCGATCACCACCTAACTTTGCAAGGCCCGTCCCGTCCGATCGATGAACACCTGTGCCTTTTCGCAAAACTCCGCTAAAACCCCTGCAAACCTGTTTGTCGTGAACTTGATATTAGGGAGTGAGGGATGGCGAAAGTTGCTTGGATCGGGCTTGGAGTCATGGGCTATCCGATGGCCGGGCATGTCCTGAAGAAAGGCGGACACGAACTAACCGTCTACAACCGGACGGCGTCAAAGGCTGAGGACTGGGTCAAGGAATACGGGGCCGGCGCGACGGCAGCAACGCCGCAGCAAGCTGCCGCGGGTGCCGACTTCGTGTTTTGCTGTGTCGGCAACGACGATGACCTGCGCTCCGTGACGACCGGATCGGACGGTGCCTTCCAGGCCATGAAGCCTGGTTCGATTTTCATCGACAATACGACCGCGTCAGCCAACGTGGCCCGTGAACTCTATGCGGCAGCCAAAGATAAAGGCTTTGACTTCCTGGATGCGCCGGTTTCGGGCGGACAGGCGGGCGCTGAGAATGGCGTCCTCACCGTCATGGTCGGCGGCGATATGCCGGTCTTCGATCGCGCTCTGCCGGTCATCGATACCTACGCCCGGCAAGCCACCTTGATCGGCGAAGCCGGCGCCGGTCAGCTGTGCAAGATGGTCAATCAAATCTGCATCGCAGGTCTCGTCCAGGCTTTGTCTGAAGGCATTCATTTCGCGCAAAAGGCCGGTTTGGACCTGCGCGCCGTCATGACCACAATTGACAAAGGTGCTGCCGGCTCGTGGCAGATGGAAAACCGTTGGGAAAACATGGGCAACGGCAAGTTCGACTACGGTTTTGCCGTCGATTGGATGCGCAAGGACCTCGATATCGCCCTGGCCGAAGCGCGTCAGAACAGCGCCAGCCTGCCCGTCGCGGCGCTCGTCGACCAATTCTATTCGGAGGTTCAAAAAATGGGCGGCAATCGTTGGGACACCTCGTCCCTGATTGCGCGCTTGAACAACGCCGACAAGTAGTGCGCGGCACTCCCCGGGGCCGTCGCCCCGGGGACAATCGTCTGCCCGATCAGAGCAACTCCAATGCGATCAATACTAAGCCAAACACACTGACGGCCCAGGCC
>JBPCWB010000244.1:0-5774 GCA_051009955.1 Hyphomicrobiaceae bacterium
CCTCATCACGCAACCGGCGTAGATTGATACAGATAAGGTACTGAACGAGTGCTAGTGGGATGTCCAACGCACCACTGAGTTGGTCCCAAATTCATTGGGGTAGGTCTATGGCAGCCGATCCTTGATCGACGAGGCGCCAAATGTCCGCGAGCGATAAGAAGTTTGCCGGCTCGATTCCGGAATTATACGACACCTACCTGGTGCCATTGATTTTCGAATGCTACGCGAAGGATCTCGCCGAGCGCGCAGCAGCCCTCAATCCCATGGCGGTGCTCGAAACTGCTGCAGGCAGTGGCGTTGTGCCAAGAGTACTCGCGGACCGACTTTCCTCCAATGCTCGGTATGTCGTGTCAGATCTCAACCAGCCGATGCTTGACCATGCAGCGAGCAAGCAAGGACCCGACAACCGCATCGAGTGGATGCAGGCTGATGCCTTGGAACTACCATTCGATAGAGAATCCTTCGATGCAGTCATTTGCCAATACGGCGTTATGTTCTATCCGGACCGTGTTGCGGGTTATTCGGAAGCACACCGAGTTCTCAAACCCGGTGGGAGTTACATATTCAATGTCTGGGACAACGTTGCCCAAAATGAATTCGCGGACTGAACCTTCAATTTGCAATCCTCGACCCTTACTCAAATATCGTTTTCAACGTTGTCCAGCCACTTCTGCGCGTTTCATTCGATGGCATGCAGAGACATAGCATGCAGAGACATGGCCAGACGCGGTTTACGGAGGGCTAGGCGCAGGCTCAGGTCATGTTGTTACCAGGTGCCTGGAAGGCTGAGCTGACAAGGCCGATCCGGTTGCCGCCGCCTTCCTCACCTCACGGGCACTTTGGCCCAGAGGTCATCACTTAGGCAAACACGTCAATCTGGCCGACAAGTGCTGACAAGGGTCAAAACTGGTAGGATACGCCTCAGTCTGGCGCCAAACCCTCAGGTCAACCTCACCCGATAACCACGAGCAGACCAATTCGTCCTGCTTAGTCGCAAAGGACAGTATGGCGTCACCTTAAAGGTGGACCGCTGTGAGATTGAATTAATTACTTTTTTAGGATCGCTTAGGAGTTGTTACACGCCTCAATTGTATCATTAAGATCGAGAAGAAAACCTACAAGTTGCTGAAAATTGGTCGCTTTTGGCAGCCGGTAAACGAACAGGCCCGCGGCACAACGGAGGCTCCACCTTGAATCAAGCTCAGGTAAACACGGGGAAGAAATGGGTTGCCGCATCGGCAATGGTGGGACTGGCTGCTTTGGCGCTGGTCGCTACTCCGACATCTGCGCACCATCCCTCAGTTGTTAAAATTGGTGGCACCGGAGGTGCCCTCGGTGGATTGCAGCTGCTGGCCAAGTCCTTCATGAAGTCAAACCCCGAGACGCGCATTGTCGTCTTGCCCAGCTTGGGATCGGGCGGCGGCATCAAGGCCTTGGCGGTCGGCAAAATCGATTTGGCGTTGAGCGCGCGGAAGCTGAAAAAGACGGAACAAGCGAAGGGCATCGTCGCAACGGCTTACGCAAAGACACCTCTGATCTTTGCGACTCGGCACGACAGCGCAATCTCCAGCGTATCTCAAGAGGATTTGGCCGGGATCTACGCAGGCAAAAAGTCAAGTTGGAGCGATGGATCTCGGTTGCGCTTGGTCATGCGACCCGCCAAAGAGAGCGACAACAAGCTGCTATACAATCTCTCAACTGAAATCAAAACCGCGGCGCTGTCAGCAACGAAACGGTCTGATCTGTACGTTGCCCGTACGGATCAGGACAATGCGAACGCCATTGAGCGCGTAAGGGGCTCCCTGGGCATTACAACCCTCGGCCAGATCACGGCCGAAGGGCGCGATATAAAACCGCTTGCCTTCAATGGTGTCGACGGCACGATCGAAAACCTCGAGAAGGGTGCGTATCCCCATTCTAAGACTTTCTACATTGTCTCTAAGCCGGAACACACGCGTGCAGTCGCAGAATTCCTCCAGTTCGTTGCCTCACCCCAAGGCCGGTCGATCCTGTCATCATCCAATCACGTCGTTGTTGACACGTCCGGCTGAACTGGCAATTGGGAGGCGGGGCCATGACAAACAATGAAACACCGATCCTGAAGTTTGCTCAGGCCTTCGCCCTCTTTACCGCGGTCTTGATCGCGATCGGTGTTCCCTTAGCCACCTTCTATTTCGAATATCGCTACGAGATCGTCCGCCTGCAAGCAACGTTGAAGACGATTGCGACGCCGGTGAAGGAAATGATCGAGAGCAATCCTGATTACTGGACCTTCGAGACCAATCGTCTGGAAGGCTATCTCAGCATGAATCCGAGCACTACGGACCCAGAGTGCCGGCACATCATGGACAAAGATGGCAAAATGCTCGCCAGATTCGCGAACGATATTCCGGTTTCTTTCTGGCCGACGATTAGAGTTGCCCATGAGCTGAAGGACTTTGGCCAGACTGTCGGGCGAATTGAAGTTGATCGATCGCTGAAATCCAGTGTCATTTGGACAATGATCGTTGGCGCCTTGTCAGCGCTCTTTGGCGGTTTGATCTATTGGTTCCTTCGCGTCTTCCCGCTGCGCGCGCTGGAACGATCATGGGGCGAGATCAGCTACCTCGCCAGTCACGATCCGCTAACCGGACTGTCAAACCGCTCGATGTTTATCGATCGTCTCGAACAAGCACTCGCAGATGCCAGCAGGCAGGATAACTCGATCATTGTCTACGCGATCGATCTCGACCGGTTCAAAGACGTCAATGATGCGTTTGGTCATTCTACTGGCGACCGTCTACTCAAAATCGTTGCGCAGCGGATCAGCAGCCATACGCGAAAAGGCGATACCTTGGCGAGACTTGGTGGTGACGAGTTTGCGCTTATTCAAGCTGGTGTCGACGATCCGCAAGTCGCGGCCAGCCTGGCGGAGCGTGTTATCAAAGAGCTGAGCGATCCGTTCAATATCAAAGGGCATACGATAAGTATCGGCGCCAGCGTCGGCATGGCATTCAAAGACAATGATCAAGATATTTCTGCGGAAGAACTGCTGAAGAACGCGGACTTGGCCCTCTACAAGTCGAAAGGCAATGGTCGCGGCACCTACTGCTTCTTCGAAGAAGACATGGACCGTGAGCTCCGATCTCGCAAGGCCATCGAGTCAATCCTGCGTAAAGCCCTCCAAGAACTGCGGTTTCAACTTCACTACCAACCGCAGATTGATCTGGCATCAGAGCGCATCATTGGCGCAGAAGCCTTGTTGCGCCTGGAAGACCCCGGCCACGGGAACATTTCGCCTGCGACGTTCATCCCGATTGCAGAGCAGAGCGGATTGATCCTCCCGATCACACAATGGGTTTTGAAGACGGCTTGTACTAGTGCCGTAAAATGGGATGGCTTGAGGATTGCGGTGAACATTTCGCCGTCTGTCCTCGTTCACGCCGACCTTGTGAACATGGTGAAATCGACACTCGAGCAGACGGGATTGCCGCCGGAGCGGCTTGAACTTGAGATTACCGAAGAAGTGCTCATCGGCAATACGAGCAAAGCGCTCAAAGTCCTGAAGAAGCTCAAGGCTCTGGGCGTTTGCATTGCGATGGACGATTTTGGCACCGGCTATTCAAGTCTCGCCTACATGCGAAAATTTCCGTTCGACAAGCTCAAGATCGACCGTTCCTTCGTCGCCAACATCCAACACAGCGAGGACGCACAAGCGATCGTCCGGGCCATTGTTGGAATGGGCAGAGCCCTTGGCATGAGCGTCAATGCCGAGGGTGTCGAGACAACCGAAGAGGCCAGCGTCTTGGTGCAAGAACAATGCGATGAGGTTCAAGGTTTCCTGTACGCGCGGCCGATGCCACAAGGTCAGCTGGACCAGCTGATCAAAAGCGGAAAGATCGATGTCCATGACGAACTGGATCAGCAAGAACTGCTGACAGAGACCGACAGTTTGGTCGCCTAGTTGAGCGAAAGACTCGCCGCTGGCGTCACTGCTGCCTTTCACGATATTGATACGGATTGACAAGCAGTCTGGCGAACTTTGATAGTGGAGATTGTCGGAGGATCAGCAGCCGCGCATTTTTTTGCACGGCCTGCTTCTCAGAGCACAACTCAATTGTTTGCCATTTGATCTAAGCTGACTTGGTGCCCGAAAGCTCGCCCCGTACCGCGATGTGCACCAGTGAGCCGAACGTCAGCGTTGTGCCAAAGGAGCTTCAATCCAGATGAATTACATTTGACCGCTTCGAACCTCTGCACTATCGACGGCACAAGATATGTCAGTCGGTTGTCCGGTATGTGGTAATAGCGAAATTTGCCTTTCCGCTTGAACTGCACAAGCGAAGCCTTGCGCAACTTCTCCAAGTTCATCGAAACATCATTCTGCGGCTTGGACGTGCGGAGTGAGATCTCACCGACCGTCATCTGTCTGCCGACGAGTAGTTGGAAAATCATTAGTCGGCTTTCATTGCAAAGAACTCTTAAGAGGGCGGCAGCCGCATCTTTGCTGATCGAGGACGCGAACCTCATTGGCAGAAATCCTGCCTTCCGAAACCATGTCTTCGAGGACTCCGGTTCGTAGGGTGCCGGCGTCAACGTCGCCGGACAACACCGCCATGGCGATCCTGTCCTGCGGGAATCCGCCGAAGCGCAATTCTGCGAAGTCGCCAAACGGATCAAGTCCAGCAGACTTGAGCTTGCGCCAGGCCATTTGAAATCCGCCAAACGCCTGGCGTCCGACAGCCATAAACCGCTTACCGTGCAGATCCGACAGCGATTGGATATCAGTGCGATCGGCCCGAACGAATACGACCGCACCAAACACATTTCCTTCCGCCGTCGTCTTCGGACTCTTCAGTGTCGCAATTCGCGTGATCCCAAATTGCGCTTCAAGCGCGACGTAATTGCCTGGGTTTGTGAGGATAAAGTCGACGGCACCCCCACGCGCAGCGACGGTCATCTGCTCTAACGTCAACGGCAGAATCTCGAACTTATACCCTGGACACGATCTGCTGAGATAGTCGGCTGTCAGTGCCCAACGCTGGATACCCTTTTCACTACCGCGAAAGGCCAGCACGCCGATACGTGTGACGTGATCGTGGATCTGCGCAAGACACGGCCAACTGATGCCGCCGCAGGCGGCAAAGAACAGCAGAACCCTGAGTGTCGAGATCATGTGCTTCGCATCGCAGACCACACATTCAAGTTAAAGCAATTGTAGAGGATATGAAAGATAGTCGGATCAGCCGTCCTGTCGATGACGACCAGAGCTCTCGCCTAATAGCCGGATTGTGCGTTGCGAGATAATTTGTGATGGACCGATCCGACGTGCCGGCGTGCGTCGTGAATGTCCGATAATTGATCTTAGCGGACTTAGCGCTCGGTAGTAGTTCATGTAGCGTTATGATCACCAGTGAACCGAACGTCAGCAAAATGCCATATCCGTAAAGTCCACTTTGCTGACGTTCAGCTTCCGCTAACGTCGCAACCCAGAGCGACAATTTCTGATGTCCGCTTCTGAATGCTTCACTGCCTTGATATGTTCCGCTCGAGTTCTTCGCAAGATTCAGAGATTTGGGCAATTCAATCCCACTGGCGTTGGTATGAATACACCATCACTTTGTAGACCTTGCCGCCTTTCAATCGAAACACGACCTTCACCCCTGGACGTAGTTCTATCGAGCGACGTTGCAGTCTTGCACGATCAATGCCTTTGGCAAGTCGTTTTGCTTAGCTTTGCTAGATCATTCGTCACATCTTAGCCCATTAATTTCGGCACTTTGCGGGGTGGTCGC
>JBPCWB010000245.1:0-2577 GCA_051009955.1 Hyphomicrobiaceae bacterium
AGCAAGCGGACGTCCGAGCGCCGCAGTCGTTGCAAGAAGGACTCGGCGTCAAAGCCATAGACGCCGATCGTCATCATCCTGAGCACTGGAAAACACCCACTTTCCTGCTGCTCCCGCCGACAGATGACGGTTCTGGGCGGCATAAGCCGTACCTGCACGGAACAATGACGCCGTCAGGGTCGAGCACACACTTGACTTCACGCTATACCGCGACAGCGAGCTTACGCAAGATGATGTCGGCGCGGCTTCTGCATCAGGTGGTTTGGCCGCAAAGGGTCCCTTCATTGCTGAGGTTGTTCAACCTACATGGCGACATCACTCGTACGCTCATCGACGAGACGGCGAAGGGGACCGGTAAAGCGCCACTGTAGGCTGCCGAACGCGCCATTTGCTTCTGCTTATCTCGATCGCCTGGAGCAGCGGATTTTCAGATCGCCGGGAACTTAGGAGAATCAACGCCGTTGTGGACATAAACCTGAATTTCGACGAACGAAAGATCAATAAGTTGCCTCGAGAGTCTACAACAATCTGGCGAGCAGATTCTATTTGTCAGTCGCCTAGGACGGTCGAAACTGGCTGCAGGATTGTTGGGATTGAAACTGAAAGAAATTTACCATGAGCTGTTCACCGTCATGCTCCTCGGCATAAGCGCTGGTGTAGCCAGCGTCGAGTGCACTGTAGTAAATGTCCCAGGACTGCTTTCTGGACTCGGGATGGAATTGGCAGCTGAACCAGTTGCCGCCGTGATCGAGGGCGATGGCTGGGCTTTCCGGCTGCGTGGCAAGGATTTTCGTGGTGGTGGTTTCAGCGGGCAGGACATGCAAGTAATTGGCAAAGTGAAACCGTGGCGTTTCCGGCAGTCCAAGGAACAGCGGATGAGCTCTGCCATCGGCGGTCAGCTTTACCGCACAAGTTCCGGACAACGTGCCGTCAGGCCTTCCCACAAGTTTGCCGTCGCCAAACCGTGTCGCAAGAAGCTGATGCCCACCGCAGATCGCCAGAAGTGGTCGCTGCGTTCGCCTATAGTCGTGTAGCCAGTCGGTGAGCTGGTGGAGCCACGGGCGGTTTTCCGTGATGACATGCATGGTTCCACCTAGGACGAGTCGGTCTATGTCTTCTATCGTCGGCAGCAGATCGCCGCGGCAGATGTCGACGCTCGATAACGCGAGACCGGCTTTCTCAGCGTTGGCGAAATGCCATTTCAAAACCCAATCCTTCTCAAGGCCGGTAGGGCACAGGCTTCGGTAGTCTTCAGGTCTGAAGTGAACCCGCTCGCCGAGCATGGAGATGAACAAAGCTGTCTTCATCGGCTCAGCGCACCTGAAGGGTTTCGGGCGTCAAGGATGTCAGAACTTCGCAGCCATTTTCCGTGAGCATCCCGGTGTTCGAGATAAAATAATCGACACAGTCGGTATCGGTGAACCAGGAATGCAGGTGATAGGACATGCCGATCTTCGTCTCCAGCTCCGAGTTGGGGGCAAGCCCGGTCACCATGGAGCCTCCGGTCCAGCTCGGCGGGAATCCGATTCCGACAAGATAGCCGCAATGGTGTCTTTCGTAGTCGTCGAGGCCATGCAAACGCGCAACGTCGCGCCATGCCGCATAGGCATCACCCGCCTTGCTGCCGGGCACAATGGCGGCAGCAATGGCGGCCATGGCCTCCACGGCCATCTCTACCGATCGTTCGACACCCGCGGGGGCTGATCCGACATAGATCAGCCGGCCCATCGGTGCCTGATATTTCCGATAGGCTGCGCCCAATTCAAGGAACACGGCATCGCCATTGACAATTGCGGAAGCCCTCACGACGACCGTCAGAACGAGAAGCAATGTCACCGCGCCTTTAACGACATCAGTGAGGTAGCCCGCCTACGCATGGTTCTGGAGTAGGAATTGATCTACCGATGGGTCGAATCAGAGCATAGCGAGATCGAGCTCTTGGCGACCGTAAGCTTGGTCTGTGGCTGCACTGAGACGTTCGGACCTGTGCCAGAGAAGGACGAATACGGCCATGCTCTTCATCGGACCTCAGTGTGCGAAAGTCCGTGACGGATGTGCAGACCTATTTCACGACGTCGACCTTGCTGCGGTTGAGCGAGATTGCGATTGCCGCGATCAGCAATGCACCGAGGGCGACCTGGCTCCAAGACGGTGGAACGCCTGCAATTGTCAGCCCATTCCGCACAACCGTCAGGGTCAAAGCGCCAATGATCGTCTTGACGACACTGCCGTACCCACCGGTCAATGGCGTACCTCCGAGAGCGACGGCGGCGATCGCGTCGAGCTCGATCATCAGGCCGGCCTGCGGAGTCGCAGCGCCGGCGCGGGCGAGGTTGACGCAAGAGGCGATGCCCACCATCACGCCGGCAGCGGCAAAGACCTTGATCTTGAAGGCGGTGACATTGATGCCCACCAGCCGCAGCACCTTCTCGTTGCCGCCAACGGCTTTTAGCTGCTGGCCGAAATGGGTTTTCTCGTAGAAGATCCACATGAACGCCGCGACCACCGCGGCGACGATGAAGATCGCCGGAAACTTGCCCATGGACAAAAGCCAGGGTGCTGCGACGGATGAGATGT
>JBPCWB010000246.1:0-8251 GCA_051009955.1 Hyphomicrobiaceae bacterium
TCGCGCTGCTGCCGATCCAGATCCAATTCCCGTTCTAAGATCATTGCGTGGGGTCCACCACGGTCACGGAACGCTGACGCACGGCGTCCAACGTCTACCCGAGGTGTTCGATCGCTGCCCAGCATGAGGTCTCAACACGATTCGCAATCGTCGGAACCAACGTGACGACCAGCCGCGAGAAATGCCTCCATGTGAAACCGCGCTTGCGGCGGCGCGTAGACGAAGTCACGACCGACCGGGCAGGCATGTCGGGCCAGACATCCGTTCTCACGGCAGTCGGCGCCTTCGGCAGACGCAACATGTCGGGCGCATAAATCAGCTGCATAGCCGCCATTCGCAAAAGCCGAGACCGGACAGGCCGAAAGACAGGGTCGGTCGGCACACGTTTCACAGGGACTGTCGCGCTCATCGCGCGGTGTCGGTTCGAGAACCTCGGCGAAGGCGAACGCCGCACGATAGGCGTGCCACAACCCATAATCTGGATGAACAAGGATATTGAGCGGCGAAACCGCGACGGGCTCGGCCCGTTGGGCCCAGCGCTGAAACGGCAGGTAAGGGCGCTCGAAGGGATAATATGCCCGTGCCCCGAAGTCTTGCGCGATTGGATCCAGTTTGTCCTTGGTCCACGCATCGAGCGTTGCCATTCCGGTTGTCTGCTGGGCAGCAAAGCATTGCCACATGTCCGGACCTGCGTTGCCGAGCAGCACTATGGCTTGCGGCTGCTGCCCATCTTGCAATATTGGCAGATTGTCATCCGGCACAACCCGAAGAGACCCGCGCACGCGAAATCCTTGCTGAGCGACGGCCTCGGTGAGCTTCACAATTTGGACCATTGCGGTCTCACATTTGATGCAGTCGGTGCTGCAATGACAGTATCCGCTGGGTCCAGCCCACCGGATCAGAACCATGGACCTCGTGCCGCAAGGTCGAATTGTCCATTGGGAGGAGCGACAGCCTGGATTCGGATGACCGGACGACATGGACATTGTGTTCGGACAAAACTAACCTAGGCAGTCATCATTCCAACCGCAAGCAGCTGCCGGGAGGTACGTCCATGGACGGCACCGCTACTACGTCAAACAGCGAAATCGAAGTTCAGATCCTGGACGCGGTCGACAGGTTCCTTGTCCGCGATGTTGAACCCCACGTTATGGCGCTGGAGCACTCGGACACCTATCCGGCGGAGATTGTCGAGGGCATGAAGGAACTCGGCCTTTTCGGCTCGATCATCCCCGAGGAGTACGGTGGTCTCGGTCTGCCCGTCACAACCTATGCCAAGATCGTCGAACGCGTCACCGAGACCTGGATGTCGTTGTCGGGGATATTCAACTCACACCTCATTATGTCGAATGCCGTCATGCGGTTCGGCACACCGGACCAGAAGCGCACCTGGCTGCCGAAATTCGCCATGGGTGACGTCCGTGGTGGGCTTGCGCTCACCGAACCAAACTGCGGCACTGATTTGCAGGCCATCCGCACGTCGGCCAAGCGCGACGGCGACAATTATATCATCAACGGAACGAAAACCTGGATATCGAATGGCATCCACGGCAGTTGTTTCGCCCTGCTCGTCAAGACGGACGCCGAGATCGAGCCCCGGCACAAAGGCATGAGCCTGTTCATTGCCGACAAGCGGGATGGCTTCACCGCCGGCCGCAAGCTCGAGAAGCTGGGTTACAAGGGAATTGATTCCGCCGAACTGATTTTTGACAGTTATGTCGTGCCGGCCGATCAGCTTATCGGCGGAGTCGAAGGCCTGGGTCTCAAACACGCCATGGGTGGTCTCGAACTCGGTCGGATCAATGTTGCCGCCCGCGGTGTCGGTGTGGCCAAGCGCGCGCTTGATCTCGCCGTCGCCTACGCCCAGCAGCGCGAAACGTTTGGAAAACCGATCGCCCAACACCAATCCATCCAGATCAAACTCGCTGACATGGCAACGAAGCTGGAAGCGTCTCGCCATCTCACGCGCGCAGCCGCGGAGGCCCTCGATGCCGGCGAACGCTGCGACATGGAGGCGGGTATGGCAAAACTGTTGGCGACCGAGACGGCGCTCTTCAATGCAACCGAGTCGATGCGCATCCACGGTGCTTATGGCTATTCCAAGGAATTCGAGATCGAGCGCCTCTACCGCGACGCGCCACTGCTCTGCATCGGCGAAGGAACCAATGAGCTGCAGCGCCTGATCATCGCGCGGCAACTTGTGGCCCGCAATCCCATTTGATCGACACAACATACGAGTTTTCAGAATGGCATTTCCGCTTCAAGGTGTGCGGATTATTTCCGTCGAGCAGTATGGCGCAGGCCCGTTCGGCACGATGCAATTGGCCGATCTCGGGGCCGAGATCATCAAGATCGAAAATGCCGGCGAAGGTGGAGACGTTGGCCGACAAGTGCGCCATCCGGATGACCCGCTGCCAGTCGGCGACAGCATGTTTCATCAGGCCTTCAACCGCAACAAGCGCAGCATCACGTTGAACCTCAAGTCGGATGAAGGCCAGCAGATCCTTCATCGCCTGGTGGCCGGTGCGGATGCCGTCTTCAATAACTTGCGCGGAGATTTGCCGGCAAAACTCGGTCTCACCTACGGCACACTGGGCGAGATCAATGAGAAGATCGTGTGTGTCCATCTCTCCGCCTATGGACGCAACAACGAGCGCGAGGGCTGGCCCGGCTACGACTATCTCATGCAGGCCGAATGCGGCTACCTGGCCGTGACCGGCGAACCGGATGGTCCACCGTCGCGCGTCGGGCTTTCACTTGTCGATCTGTCGACCGGCCTGCAGGCGGCGATCGCTTTGTCCTCGGGCATCATTGGCGCGCGTACCAGTGGCACCGGAGGCGACTACGACGTCAGTCTCTTCGACGCGGCTATCGCCAATCTCTGTTACGTCGGCGCATGGTATCTCACAGCCGGCATCAATACGACGCGCATCAAGCGTTCCGCCCATCCCAACTTGACGCCCAGCCAGCTCTATCGAACCCGGGACGGTTGGATCTTCATCATGTGCAACAAGGAAAAATTCTGGCCGGAGCTGTGTACGGCCATCGCCCGACCTGATCTCGCCGAAAACCGCGACTACGTGGACTTCGCGGCCCGTCTCTCCAATCGCGATCAGCTCACGACTGTCCTGGACGAAATTCTGTCCGATCGCACGACAGGCGAGTGGCTGACCGTCTTTGCCGGCAAGGTCCCGGCTGCGCCTGTCAACGACATCGCGTCGGCGCTCGACAATCCGTTCGCGCACGACAGCGGCCAAATCATCTCATTTGACGCCCCGGACGGGACCACCGTAACGACCACCGGTCCGGCCATTCGCCTCCCTGATGTTCGGCCATTGGCGAACCCTGCGCCCCTGCTGGCCGGAGACCTCGAAGATGTGATGGCTGAAATCGGCATTGATGCCGCCCAAATCGACGCATTGAAGGCGCGCGGCGTACTTTGAAGTCCTATGGTCAGCGCTGCCGAGGCCGGCTTCGCGCGACATCCGTCAATTTGCGCGGTTGAACCGCGAGACGAGGGCGCATACTTGGATGCAGTCCCAACCTGGGATATGGCAACCGCGACGCCGCAGCGACGACTGCGGCGGACGTGGATCGAAAGCAAGACGACCAAACACGACGAGCGATGCCCATGACTTCGAACAATGCCACCGAGAGCCCAACCCAACCCTTCGAGGCCGAAGTCGCCGAACTTCTGCGCCTGATGGTCCACTCGGTTTACTCTGAAACCGAAATATTTCTACGAGAGCTGATCTCTAATGCTTCGGACGCCTGCGATAAACTGCGATACGAAGCCATTGCCGCACCTGAATTGCTCGACGAAGCCAGTCCCCTGGTCATTCGCATAACCGCAAACAAGGATGTTGGCACTCTGACAGTCACTGACACCGGCATCGGCATGTCTCGCGATGAACTGGCTGAAAACCTGGGCACCATCGCCCGGTCCGGCACGAAGGCCTTCGTCAGCCAATTGGCGGACGCCAACGACGGCGCCAGTCTGATCGGTCAATTCGGCGTGGGCTTCTACTCGGCTTTTATGGTGGCGGATCGCATCGTCGTCACCAGCCGCCGTGCCGGTGCCGGCGAGGCCTGGGTCTGGCAGTCAACGGGTACGGCTGGTTACGACATTCGCCCAGCGGAACCGGAGGACAACGAGCGAGTTCCGCGCGGCACCGAGATCGTGCTGCACTTGAAGGATGATGCCAAAGACTACCTCGAACAGCATGCGCTCGAGCGCATCGTTCGGCTTTATTCGGACCACATCCTGTTCCCAATTGAACTCGCGGACGACGCGGGCGAGTGGCGCCAGGTCAACTCAGCCAGTGCGCTCTGGCAACGTTCGAAGTCTGAACTGAAGCCCGAGGATTACCAGGAATCCTATCGCACAATTGCACATGCCTTCGACGAGCCGGCTGTAATATTGCACTATAAGGCCGAGGGACGCCAATCCTACGCCGTATTGTTGTTCGTCCCCTCGCAACCGCCTTTCGATCTGTTTGATCAAGCCCGCAAGGGCCGGGTCAAGCTCTACGTACGACGCGTTTTCATTACCGACGAGGCCGAACTGCTGCCGGCCTATCTTCGTTTCGTTCGCGGCGTCGTCGACAGCGAAGATCTGCCGCTCAATATGTCGCGGGAAATGCTGCAGAAGAACCCGCATGTGACCGCCATTCGCAATGCGCTGACGGGACGAATTCTATCGGAACTGGACCGTCTTGCCGAAAGAGAGCCGGAGACGTTCGCCCAAGTCTGGACCGCCTTCGGTGCGGTGCTCAAGGAAGGAATTTACGAAGATCACGAACGGCGCGAGCGCCTCCTGGCTCTCGCCCGTTTCGCCTCGACCACCGGCGACGAGCCGCGCGCACTCAAGCAGTACGTCGAAGACCTCAAACCGAACCAAACCGAGATTTATTACCTCATCGGTGACAGCGTTGCGCAACTTCAGTCGAACCCCAATCTGGAAGCGGCCAGGGCGCGCGGCATTGAGGTGCTGCTGCTCACCGACCATGTCGATGCCTTCTGGACAACCCTCCAATTGGACTTCGATGGCAAACCTCTGAAGTCGTTGAGCCAGGGCGATGTCAATTTCGATCTCGTGCCGCTGATCGAACAACCGGCGGAAAAGGATGATGCCTCGACGTCCACGATCGACCAGGCCGTGGTTATCGCCGAAATCAAAGGCGTGTTGGAAGACATGGTTTCTGACGTGCGCGCCTCGCAACGTCTCATTGACAGCCCGTCATGCCTGATTGCCGGTGAGGCAGGGCCTGACAGGCGGCTGGAGCGGCTCCTCGCCCACACCCAAACCGCATCGCTCAATAAGCCCATCCTCGAGTTGAATATGAAACACCCGCTGGTCACGGCGATCGCAAACGCCAAGACCGGCGGCAACGAGGCTGATGTATCCGACCTCGCTCATTTGTTGTTCGAGCAAGCACAAATTCTCGACGGTGCAATCCCCGATGACCCGGCTGCCTTTACGCAGCGCTTGAACCGATTGATCGCACGCGGGCTGACTTCGAGCTGAGGCCCTGCGCGAATTCTCGCGGACTGCAAGACCAGACCAGGCCCGCTCCTCGTCTCAGTTGCTGGGGCCGGTGTTGAAGCCGACTTCATCAACCAGTTCCGACGCGCGCTTGCGCAATGTTGCAACCCTGTCGAGAGCGATCGGATCTGCTTTGAACGAGCCCCAACTCTTGACCAATGGAGACCAGGCAACATTTGCGCTCACCGGGTATTCGAAATTGGCTTCGGCATAGATGCGCTGGGCCTCGTCCGATGCCAGGAATTCCATCAGCCGCTTAGCATTGTCACGGTTCGGCGCGTGCTTGGCCATGACCATTCCGGAGACGTTGACGTGCGTGCCGCGGCCATTGCTGTTCGGGAATAGCATCTTGACCGATTTCGCCCAGCTTTTCTGCACCGGCTTCTTATCGTTGGTTTGCATCTTACCCATGTAGTACGTGTTACCAATTGCAAGATCGCACTCGCCTCCGTAAACACCCTTGACCTGGTTGCGATCATTTCCTGATGGTTTGCGGGCGAGATTAGCCTTCAGTCCCTCCAGCCATGTGCGGGCTCCGTCTTCGCCAAGATGCGCTATCATCGATGCGAACATCGCGACATTGTAGACATGCTGCCCGGAGCGGATGCAGATTTTGCCGCGCCACTTGGGATCGGCCAGTTCCTCGTAGGTAATTGCGTCTTGTTTGACGCGCTTGCGCGAGGCGTAGACGACTCGCAGCCGCCGGGTCAGCGCAAACCACTGATTGTCACCGCCGCGAAACGCTGACGGGATTTGCTTGGTCAGAACGTCCGAGGCGACGGGTTGGGCGACACCACTCTTCACCGCCCCGTTGAGCCGGCCAATGTCAACCGTCAGAAGGATGTCTGCCGGACTCGTGGCGCCCTCGGCCTTCATGCGCTCAATCAAACCCTTCTTGGCGAAAATGACATTGGCCGTGACGCCAGTCTTCTTCTTGAAGGCATCAAGCAAGGGGCGGATCAGGAATTCCTGGCGATAGGAATAGATGTTCACCTCATCGCCCGCTAGTGCGATGCCGGGACTGGCAAGCGCCACGCCAATAGCGGCCGTATAAACCTGCAACCGAAACGTCTTGATCATCTCAATCTCCGTTCAACAGGGGTCAAGGCCCTGCGGATTTGGAGGCAGCCGACGCTGCCGCATTGTCAGCGGCGACAGTCTTAACGGCAGCACTCCGTCACTGTCAATCAGAAACTCGAAAAATACGTGAAATATCAATAGTTTAGAAGTCTTCTAAGAAGCCTTCTAAGAATTGTTCCAAACAACCGGCGTTGTCGCGGACCCGCACCGCCGATAAGATCAGTCTATTCGCATTAGATCTCAGAAAAACTCCTCCATGAAACCAATTCGAGTCGCCGTGGATATCGGTGGGACCTTCACCGATCTTCAGGTCCATGATGCCCGCGACGGTCATGTCCATGCGTTCAAGACGCCATCCACGCCTCAGGACCCCTCGGAAGGTCTGATCACAGGTCTGATGGGCGCAGCCGACCGCCATGGATTTCTGCTCGCCGATATCGGGATGATCCTGCATGGCTCAACGATTGCAACCAATGCCATACTGGAACGTAAGCTTCCAACCGGCGCGCTCGTAACGACGGCCGGCTTTCGCGATGTCCTCGAAATCGGTCGCCATATTCGCAAGAATGTCTACGGTTTGAAAGCGGAAGAGCGCCCCTGCCTTATCCCCCGCCGGTTGCGTTTCGAACTCGCGGAACGCGTCCGTGCCGACGGTCGGGTCGAGAGCTGCCCGTCCAACGAGGCGCTCTCGAAGATTGCTGAACAGCTCCGACAGGCCGCCGTTGAAACGGTCGCCATTGCCTTCCTGCACGCCTACCGCAATCCGGAGAATGAAAAGCGCGCGGCTGCCGTTCTCACAAAGGCGCTGCCGGGAATTGCCGTGGCAACATCGCACGAGACAAGTCCGGAGATCCGCGAGTACGAACGCACGTCAACCACCGTTCTCAATGCACTGTTGAAACCCGTCATCTCGGGTTATCTGGAATCGGTAGTTGGCCGCCTGCGCGCTGCGTCCATTGATGCACCGCTCTATCTTGTCCAGTCCAACGGTGGCGTGGCGTCTCCGGAAGAAGCTGCTCGCCTGCCGGCTCGCCTTCTGCTTTCCGGCCCGGCGGGCGGAGCCATGGCGATGGCGGATCTCGCGCGCAGGCACGGCTTGAGCAATCTCGTCGGTCTTGATATGGGCGGCACGAGCTCGGACGTCTCGGTGGTCATCGATGGTCAGGTCGGCGAGGCCGTCGAAGCGCAAATCGACGGGCTTCCTGTACGACTGCCCATGATCGACATCCGTACTGTCGGAGCCGGCGGGGGCAGTATTGCACGTATCGATCACGGCGCCCTGCGCGTGGGCCCGGAGAGTGCCGGCGCTGTGCCGGGGCCGATCTGCTATCAAAGAGGCGGCACACATCCTACGGTCACCGACGCAAACGCGGTGCTGGAGCGCATCAATCCGGCCGCGTTCCTCGGCGGGACGATGCGGCTCGACGTGGACCAGGCGACGACAATGCTGTCCGATCGCGTCGCTGCGCCGCTAGGTCTCACGACTCCTGCTGCAGCGGCCGGCATTCTCGATGTTGCGACGACCCACATGGCTGGCGCCATCCGCCTCAGTCTGTTCGAAAAGGGCGCCGACCCGGCCGATTTCGCGCTCGCGCCCTTCGGTGGTGCGGCCGGCCTGCACGCCTG
>JBPCWB010000247.1:0-3052 GCA_051009955.1 Hyphomicrobiaceae bacterium
TTGCCGACCGAGACCACTGCCGCGCCGTTCAGACGAAATGCGGACACTCTCGATTTGTCCGCGCCATAGGCCGACCCGCGAAAGGCCGGGAATAAAACTCAGCTGCAGACAGCCGACAATGGCGCCGTCCTGCTCTGCGACGGCGAGCAATTGGTTGGGGTCTTCGTCAATGGCAGCGAACGCTGCAGCATATTGCGGATCGGGCGGCGGACCTGGCCGCTCCCGCTCCTTTCCCAAATCATCATCGGCAAGCAAGGCAATGATCTGGGCGAGGTCCGAGACCTGCGCGCGTCGAAAGGTGACAGCCTCCATTGTCAACACTCCTCTCAGGACGACTGCGATGCGCGTGCCGTCGGCTGGGCCATGCGGTAGGGTATTTGCGAAGCGGCTTCGCCAATCTCGGCGCATCAGCCTTTACGGACCGAGGCATGGCAATTCCAAAAGGCAACGGCTCTGGCGTAGGCATCCGGATCCACGGGTACGCCCGAACCGCCTTGCGATGTGCCCAAGGCATTGCGCATCTGGGTTATGGGCGGCATCGGTGGTTCGCTTGGTGAAAGCGTGCCGATTATGCTGACGATGCCCCAATCGCAGTCTGGCACCTTGTCTTCGTCCGGGTACTCCCGGGCTTCCTTCTGCAGTTGCTCGTGGCTGTAAAGGATCACATCCAGGTACTGCGCCGTTGGCGCCTCCAAATCCTCGAACCAGCGCTCAAGAACTGCAAGTTCACCATCCCTCCGGCTTCGATAACCGCTGCGAAGGAGAATGTGGTTCTCCTCGGTGATCGGTGCAAATCCACAGCGCGTTGCTGACGGATTGCGCAAGAACAGGTGCGTGCAGAACGGGGCGTATCCTGGCTGTAGTGCGGTGCCCGTGGCGATGGCCTGGTTAGCCAGGGTGACCAGTTCTTCCGGTGTCAGGCCGTCGATGTAGGTTCCGCTGGCGCCCGACTGCCATTGTCGCATCGCGAACGTGGTCAACGCAATTCTCATGCTATCTCCGGTTTGATGGAGGCTGCTGCCATTCGTTGCGGGCATCTTAATCGCAGGGCAACGTCCTTCACAAATCAGTCGTGGTCAGGTCCCGCCCTTCCATTATCGATTGACGTCCACTGTATTACTGCTGCTCGTGTGTGCCGCCGCAATGATCCAGTCGCGGAACGGTCCAAAGACCGGATCATCGCGCAGGTCCGGCCGGTAAACTAGATGCCATCCCTCCTCCTTCGAGACGGTCTGCTGGAACGGACTGACCAGCCGTCCGGCTGCGAGGTCGTCATCGACATACGGCCGTATCCCCATCGCAATCCCGACGCCATCCGCCGCCGCTTGTATCGCTTGGCCATAAAATTCGAACACCGGACCTTTGGCCTCGATACCAACTGCTCCAACGGCTGCAAACCAGCGCGGCCAATCATCAGTCGCATGCGCCACACGCAGGAGGTTTTGCGGTACCAAATCCCTGACGTTTGTGATGTCGCGGGCGGAGGCGGGGCTGCACACCGGGAGCAGGTCGGCAGACAACAGATGATCGCACTGCAAGCCTGGTGGCGCGCCATTGCTGAGTGCGATGCCGCAAGTCCAATCGCTGCGAAATGGGCCCGCCGCACCGCCTGTCGCAAAGCGCAGTTCCGTGTCCGGAGCGATGGCTTGGAACTGAGACAGCCGTGGAATCAGCCATCGCACTGCAAAGGTTGGCCCAACGCCGACTGTCAGCACGGCCGGCTGGTTCATCGCTGTAACTTGCGCCGTCAAGCGCTCGATTTGATCGAACAGCGGCGTGAGACCGTCGCGATAAGACCGGCCGGCCGCGGTGAGCTGAAGTCGATTGGCGGTGCGATGGAAGAGTGGCACATCCAGTCGTTCCTCCAGCAGCTTGACCAGACGGCTGATGGCCGCAGGGCTGACCACTAGTTCGTCACCGGCCGCCGTGAAGCTTTGACGGCGCGCGGCGGCCTCAAACGCGCGCAAACCGTTCAGCGTGGGCAAATTTCGCATGTCATACCCTCAGCTTTACTGATGCTCAGGCTAGCATAATTCAGTTTGAGTTGATCCTGCAAATGGCGCATCCATTGATGTGCGAGGTTTCCATGTCGCCATCACTCCTAGCTTTTCTTTGCCTATCAATTGCCGGAACAGCATTGCTATCCGGCATCTTTGGGATGGCTGGCGGCCTGATCCTGATCGGTATTTTGCTGGTTGCCCTGCCGCTACCGACGGCGATGATGATCCATGCCATCACGCAGATGACGTCGAATGTCTCGCGTGCCGTTCTCTGGCGGGATCACATTCAGTGGCGGACGGCCGCGGCCTATGTGACAGGTTGCGCCATCGCCGTGATCCTTTGGTCGGTCGTGATATTCGTTCCGAGCAAGTCGATCGCCTTGTTGTGTCTCGGCGTGACACCATTTCTCGCTTATTTGCTTCCGGCACGATTTGCCCCGGATTCGTCGAGCCCGCTTCAAGGGATGATCTATGGCGTGCTTTGCATGTCGCTCATGCTGCTGACTGGCGTAGCCGGTCCGTTGCTCGACTCGTTCTTTCTGGGTGGCCGTCTTGATCGTCGGGAGATCGTAGCAACCAAGGGCCTCTGCCAGGTCGTCGGACACGGCTTCAAGTTGATCTACTTCGGGGCGATCGTTGGAAACATCGGCGTGCTTGATCCGTTCGTTGTGGCCCTGGCTATTACCGCGACTGTCGTGGGATCGATGATTGCAAGACCGATCCTGCAGGCAATGTCCGACGTGCAGTTTCGCTACTGGGCGCATTTGTTGATCGTTGGGATATGCGTCTACTATGTAGCGCACGGCGGCTACCTGATGATGGTTCAAACCTGATACCGCGAAGGGACAATCGACATGAAGAGCGCGAGCGGCATGAGCGAACTTGACTCGCTGATTTGCGATCTCATCCTGTGGATCGGTCAGGGACCAAAGCCCTATGCCGACGTCATGGACGCGTGGCGCACATCGTGCCCGCGGCTGACGGTCTGGGAGGATGCCGTTGACCGGGGATTTGTCACGCGGGTGTTTGACAGTGTGTCCGGGCCGCAGGTG
>JBPCWB010000248.1:0-2833 GCA_051009955.1 Hyphomicrobiaceae bacterium
GGTATGGGTGCCGGACAACCACCTGATGGCTGCCGCGGGCCTCTCTGACAGCCGGGGCGATGCCAGCGCCTACCTTGCTGCGACCGTGCCGGATAATAGCGCGCGGCCGGCACTCGAAGCCTATCTCGAAGATGCCCCTGCCGCGATCCGCTACCTGACCGACAAGACCGAGGTGCGTTTGCAGCCGGTCTTGCGCTATCCCGACTACTATCCCGACCTGCCCGGTGCCACTCTTGGCGGGCGCGTGCTCGAGCCTGAGCCATTCGACGGGCGCCGGCTCGGTGGCGATTTTTCAATGCTTCGCCCGCCATTGAAGGCGTTTACGACCCTGGGCGGCATGATGGTGGCACGCGACGACATTCCCCACTTCCGCAACTGCGCCACCTCACCGCGCTCGTTTCTACGCGTCGCGCAACTGGTCATGCGCCATGCGGTTGAGCGTCTCGCCCATTCGCGGGGAACATCGCTGGTGCTCGGCAATGCCCTGGCCGGCCGGCTGCTGCTGTCCGCCAAGGAGGCGTGCGTCGAATTCCGACTCGCGACCAAGGTCGAGCGTCTCGTGATCGAAGGTGGGCGCTGCATCGGTGTGCAAATCAACCAAGACGATACGCCGGAATTCGTGGACGCCTCCAAAGGCGTCATAGTCGCGACGGGCGGCTTCTCGCACAGCGAGAGCCTGCGCAGCGAATTGATGCCTCAAGTCGCCGGCGAATCATCCGCGACTGTTGCGAGCGCAGCTGGCGATGGCCTCCGTTTGGCCGAAGCCGCAGGGGCAGTGATCCGTGCCGGCGGTCCAGACCCGGCACTCTGGGTGCCGGTTTCGCGCTACACGGGCGAAGATGGCAGTGAAATCGTCTACCCGCACACGGTGACCGACCGCGCGAAGCCCGGCGTCATCGCCGTCGACCGAACCGGCTGCCGCTTTGTCAATGAGGCTGTCTCCTACCACGAGTTTGTCCGCGCGATGCTGCGCGTGCCCAATGGCAGGGCGATGCGGGCACACCTGATCTGCGATCGCGACTTCCTTTGGCGTTATGGTCTCGGCGCAATCACGCCGTTTACGCGCAGGCTTGAGCCCTATCTGCGCACTGGCTACCTGAACCGTGCCGCCAGCGTCGGCGCGTTGGCCGCAAAGATCGGCATCGCTCCCGACAGGCTTGCGGATACGATCGCACGCTTCAATGAGACGGCTGAGAGAGGCGAAGACCCCGAATTCGAACGAGGCAGCGACGCCTATCAGCGCCACCTCGGGGATGGCGACCATGAGCCGAACCCTTGCGTGGCTCCGATCGCCACCGCGCCGTTCTACGCAATCGAGTTGCGACCGGGTGACCTCGGCACGGCGGCAGGACTCGCGGTGGACAGTGTCGGCCGGGTACTTGCAGGTGACAGCCAACCCATCCCTGGGCTCTTCGCGGTCGGCAACGATGCCGCTTCCATCATGCAAGGAAATTATCCCGGGCCAGGTATCACGCTTGGTCCCGCGCTGACTTTCGGCTACCTCGCTGCAATCGCCGCGTCGCAGGCCTGAGCGGTCTGTCAGTTCTACGGAAACACCGCGAGGCTTGCCAAGCCCAACGCCAAACAGGCATCTTACCCGCCACCGAGTTTCGCGAGCGAGGTTCAGCAGCCATGAGCAGCTTCGGCGATCGTTTCGCCATCAACACCTATTCCTATACGCAGTCCATGTCAGGTGCGGACTGTCTCAGGCATCTTTCCGACAAGGGCGTCCGCGCTGTCGAGCTGATGTTCTACCCGGGCCACGTTTGGGTCACCGACGATGCCGCAAGCATCGCGGAAATCCGCAGTGTCCTCGAAAGCGACAGCATCGAACTCCTGTCGATGAACAGCCCCAACATCGATCTCAACCTTGCCGCCGCTACGAAGGAGATGCGTGACCTCACACTAGAGATCAACATGGGCTATCTGCGGGTCGCCGGCGAACTTGGTGCGCGCGGCCTCGTGGTTGGTCCAGGCAAGTCCAATCCGCTATTTCCTCTGCCGAAAGAAAGGATGACCGGCTTCTTCCTCGAGGCGCTTGATGTGCTTGTGCCAGTTGCGCAGCAGACAGGAGTGACTCTCTACGTGGAGAACATGTCGTTTGCCTTTCTTCCTACCGCTGGAGAGGTGATGGACGTGCTCGACCGCTACGGCAGTGACGAGATCAAGATCTGCTATGACGTAGCAAACGCGCACTTCATTGACGAAGACCCCGCAGCCGGGCTTGAAGCTGTAGGTCCCCGTCTCGCTGTCGTGCATTTCTCGGATACGACCAAAGAAACCTACCGCCACGACCCGATCGGCGAAGGAGATGTCGATTTCGCGAAGTTGCCGGAGGTCCTGTTGTCCGTGGGTTACGAGGCTCCCATCGTGCTTGAGATCATCGCGCAGCATGCTGACGAGAGTATCGGAAAATCGATCGCATCGCTCCAAGCCTCAGGCTTTTGAATGCTCCTCCCCCGGCCCCCGGGCATCGCTCATAGCTTCATTTCTGAGCTCGTCTCGTCTCGATCGGAGAACGCAGGGTTTTCCGTATGGCGTGGACCTAAGGGATTCAGCCTTCAAATCACTTTGGCAAATGGCTTGACGAGAAGCAGCCAGTGGTGATGGCCACATGCCTCTGGCATCTCCAGTCGCGGTGGATATCGCCTGTTGGTGGAGACGCTGCATTGAGCCAAGACGAAAGCTGGTTCATTTGAATTGCAGATTTACGGAGTTCTATACAGCCTACGGCGACGGTCGCTTTGAATTGCGCGAAAACGGGCTGCGGGTGTGGGGCGATAGGAAGTTCCACTTTCAAAGGTTTGACGATGGTCCCTGGACCTGGAGAGTA
>JBPCWB010000249.1:0-11327 GCA_051009955.1 Hyphomicrobiaceae bacterium
AGCTTGTCGCAGTGCTCCCGCAAGGCTTCTCCGCGCTCATAGATCACAATGCTTTCTTCGAGCTCAACGTCGCCGGTTTCGAGGCGACCGACAATACTCTCAAGCTCCTTGAGCGCTCGTTCGAAACTCATCTCTTTGATGTCGCCATGTTTGGCGGCGGTTCGTGCCATACCGGTATCCATCCCGAACGAATTATCCTTGTAAGGTTTAGGCGTCCATCAGAGCTTTGACATGGGCAGCTGCCGAACCCGCCAGCCCTCCTAGATCATATCCGCCTTCAAGCATCGAAACGACGCGACCTGAACAGTATTTGGCGGCGCGTTCCAACAACTGCTCCGTCGCCCAATGAAAATCAACTTCAACGAGACGCAGGTTCGCCAATGGGTCGGCCTCGTGTGCGTCGAACCCGGCCGAGATTAACAGGAAATCCGGCTGGAAGGCATCAAGATGCTTGAGGATGCGCGATTCGAAAGCCTCGCGAAACGGTCCGCCATCGTCATTCGGTCGCAACGGAGCGTTGCAGATGTTGCCAACACCGGTTTCATTGACGGCCCCGGAACCGGGATAAAGCGGCATCTGATGCGTCGAACCAAAGAACAAATCCTTGTCAGACCAGAATATATTCTGTGTGCCATTGCCGTGATGAACATCAAAGTCGACCACGGCCACACGGTCCAGACCGTAGGTCGCCCGCGCATACATCGCGGCGATCGCAATGCTGTTGAAAATGCAGAATCCCATGGCCTTGACGCGCTCAGCATGATGGCCGGGCGGACGCACCTGGCAGAACACATTCTTGATGCCATTGTCCTTGGCCATCACCTGATCGACGGCCTCAAGACCGGCACCAACGGCACGGCAAACCGGCTCCCACGACCCCGGTGACAACACCGTATCGCCATCCAGCCGAACGGTTTGGCCGTCGGGCTTCGGTTTCGCTGCCACGACCGCATCGAAGTATTCCTGCGGGTGGGCGCGGACAACGGCGGCCTCCAGGTCATCGCGCATCGGAGCATCAGCCCGGATCAACGGACCAAATGTGTCATGCGAGAAGACCTTGTCCAAAGCGCGCATGCGGTCGGCGCGTTCGGGATGACCATAGCCCGTATCGTGATTGACGAAACTCGAGTGAGTGAGAAGCAGTGTCGACATCCTTGCGCACCAACCAATTGTCTTGCGTTTCGCCTCCGGCCCGCATCGCGGACCCAATTGCTCCGCAATTCCGCGCGCCCGAATTCATGCATCGGCGCGGGTCACGGGACTACGCGTCGACGATGTGATGCGCGAGTTCCCGCTCGTCCCATTCGAGTCCTGCTCCTGGGGCATCGCGCGGCTGTACACGGCCGGCAACCGGCACCAGGGGTTCTTTTAGCACCAATTGCCCCCAGTCCATATACTCGAGCCAATGCCGCGTCGGCGTGGCGGCCAGAACGTGTGCCGAGTAATCTGGTGACAAATGCGATGAAAAGGGAATACTCGCTTGCTCGGCGACCCGCGCGAGCCGCAACCAGCCGGTCACGCCGCCGATCCGCAGAATATCGGGCATGATGTAATCGCAGGCGTTGGTCTCAATCGCCGCCCGGCCAACCCGCCACGACCACCAGTTCTCACCAGTCTGGTGCGGCGTGCGCAATTTGGCCGTCAACCGCCGCTGCGTATCGTAGTCATCATAGACCACAGGCTCCTCGATCCAGGCGAGATCGAAATCATCGATCGCCCGGCACGCCGAAAGTGCGTCCGCCGCAATGAGCCCCTGATTGAAATCCACGGAAACATCGATTCCCGGACCGACAGCAGCCCGGACAGCCCGCAGCGCCGCAACGTCGTCGCCCGATCGCTCCCGCCCAAGACGCATCTTGATGTGACTGTATCCGCCATGCTGAGTGCGAAGTTCCTCGGCCTCGCCCGCGACTTGATCCGCCGGCAGCAGGCCGAGACCCGTACTGTTATACGTTGCCAAGTCCTCGCGCTGGCCCCCGAGCAGCGCATAGAGGGGAATGTTGTGAGCGCGAGCCATGGCGTCATAGAGGGCCATGTCGAACATCGAAAGTGCCATCTGCACGACACCTTCATGGCCGAGCAGCGTGAGGCTCTTCTGGCAGCTGTCGTGGAACGGAGCCAGATCGCCCAATGTCAACGCTCTATCGTCTGCCAGCGTCGCAAGGTGCTCCAGGACGGGCGGCACGACAGTCAGACCCAACCGAGAAAATGTGAACCCCAGCACACGCCCGACATCACCGCCCTGGGTTTCAAGATCGATCGCCAGGAACGGCCCATGTGCAAACTCTCCAACCCGCGTGGCCAGCGGCCGCGGCAATGGCAGCCACAATCGGCGCACGCGAATTCCAGTAACCCTGATCGACGCCATATTGGCCCCTTTATCGTGATCCTGAACCAATCGTTCCGTGGCTTGCTGCCAGTCCCGTCAGCCACCTAAAGATCCGCCACGGCAACATCAGGAGACGCCAAATGGAGAGGACGACATTCCACACAGCCGCCGGCAGACCCACAACTGGCAAAAACAGAAGAATAAAGATTATCAGCCGAGCGCCTCGCGCGGCAGAATAACCAAACCAGCCTCCATACTCATCACGAGCCTCCGGCGGCCAGACACCCCGCCACCAGTTCCGTGCGACCGGCAGGCCGAACAAGCCAAGAAAATAGAACACGAGTATCCCAAATTGGATGTCCGAATGCACACCCGGCACGATCCGTCGGTCCAGTTCCCGCTGCCGCTGCCTCCCGACCAGGTCCAATTGCAGGCTGGTCGCGGCAACCTGCCCGGCCACTTCCGATACGATCTCGGCAAGGACTTGGCCGATCGTATCGCTTCCGGGAAGGAGAGTTGCGCTGCCGTTCGATACGATCGAAACCGCAACACGTTCTCCTGCCTTGGAGCGAAAATACAAACTCAACTGACCCTGTTCCGCCGTCAGGCGGGCGAGGAAATCCGCCATGGTGTTGCTGCGCAGAGCATCATTCAGACCATCGACGCCAACCCTTTGCCATAACCAATTCCGCGAGCCCGGCTGTCGTGGCGTGCGCGCATTCAGAATGATCAGGTTGACATCATGGGCCGACGCCACCCGTCTGACTTCTGCGAGATCGACGGAGCGCTCCAGGCCCGTCGCTGTCCGATAGGCCAGTTTCGCGCCGTCAATGCGGCCGGTGACGATCGCGGTCTGACCGCGTAATCCGGCGAGAGCTGCAAATAGCCGTTTCGGATCAATTGCATCGACCAGCCCATCCCCGGCTCCGGACCGGGACCGCCGGATCGTCGCGAAGGCCGCCGGTCCATCGGGTACAAGCGCAATGACACGCATCGCCTCTGGCTTGAGCCGGCGGTTGAGCTGCCACAAAGCTTCCTCGAACACATCGCGCCGGACCACCGGCACCCAAAGGTTGCGTCGGATCACGGCATACAGCTGCGGGATCGACTTGCCGTTCGCTTGACGGACTGACACCGACTTGAGCCGGTAGGCCTGCTTGCCGGAGACGATCCAAAGCCGGGCATTCTTCGGCAGAGCCCCGAGCGAGATGCGCTGCGTGAACACCTCATTCCGCCCCAGGTAGATATTGAGACCGTTCGGACCCACGCCGTCAGGAAACAATACCGCTGTCAGACGGCTCATTTCTTCCGGGTTGGCCGCGGTAAAGCGCTGCCCGGACCGATTGACGAACGTCCAATGACCCTCGGCGGATGCGGTTGCGGCAATAGCGCCTGTTCGCACGCCCTTTGGAAGCCGCTTCAGGCGTGCCGCAGCATCGTCCAGCTGGCCGACACCTCGGCGCCCGATGTCCCCACCGGTTTCCCCGGCTTCGCGCAGCAACCGGGTTAGCCACCCGGCCTCTGCAGTGTCGACGACGATACCGACACTCCACAGTGCGAGCACGAGTACGGCGACGACCGATCGCGATTTGTCCAAGAATTGCATCGTTGGATATTAACCACCAGTTGTGGCCAAAACTTCGGCGGCCGCCGGTCCGGCTGCACGCGAGTCTACGCGGTCAGCAGGTCCGGTGTCACGGCAGCCACCGCGGCTGCGCCCGTGACAACGGCCTGGCCGTGTCCTGGCGCGGCCACAAGCAATTGTTCAGCAAAGAACCTAGCCGACGCAATCTGGCCGGCCTGGCCATTGTCCACCGCGCCGTCCCTCACCGCTGACAACGCGCCGCGGGCGAGATAGCTGCCACCCGCAGTCAATCCGAACAGACGCAGATAAGGCGCAGCACCGGCAAGTGCTGCTTCCGGGTCGGTCTGCAGTTGCGCAATCATATAGTCACTGGCCTCCGACAGCGCTGCGACAGCGGCATCCAGACGTGCCGCCATATGACCGAACTCCGGCCGGTTCGATGCCCGCACCTCTTCCGCAATCTCGCGCAGCTCACCAATGTAGGCGCGGACAACGTCACCATTACCGAGCGGTAACTTGCGGGTTACCAGATCAATGGCCTGGATGCCATTGGTGCCTTCGTAGATCGGCAGAATCCGCGCATCCCGATAGTACTGGGCCGCGCCTGTCTCCTCCATGAAACCCATGCCGCCATGAATTTGCACACCCATTGATGCCACTTCGACGCCAATGTCTGTCGAGAAAGCCTTGGCCACCGGCGTCAACAGTGCCGACAAAGCACCGGCGGCAGCTCTGACTTCCTCAGAGTCACCATGATGCATGAGATCAAGTTCACGCGCCGTCACGAGACAAATCGCACGCGACGCCTGCACCAACGACTTCATCGTCATGATCGTGCGCCGGATATCCGCATGCTCAATGATCGGGCTCATCTCGCGACTCTTGGCGCTGGGTCCGCGGCCCTGGGTCCGCTCGCTGGCGTAGGCTATGGCCCGCTGCGTGGCCCGGTCCGCAATTGCCACGCCCTGCATCCCGACCGCCAGACGAGCCGCATTCATCATGATGAACATGATGTTGAGGCCCCGGTTTTCTTCGCCGACGAGATAGCCGACGGCACCATCTTCTTCACCATATTTGAGTGTGCACGTCGGGCTCGCGTGGATGCCAAGCTTGTGTTCGACACCGGCTGTCACGACATCGTTGCGCGCGCCCAGAGAGCCATCCTCGTTGACCAGATATTTGGGGACGAGGAACAACGAAATGCCACGCGTTCCGGCAGGTGCATCCTTTAGGCGTGCCAGGACCAGGTGAATGATGTTTTCACTCAGTTCGTGATCGCCATAAGTAATGAAGATCTTGGTCCCAAATAACTTGTAGGTCCCATCATCCTGTCGTTCGGCACGCGTCCGCAGCGCCCCGAGATCGGACCCGGCATGGGATTCGGTGAGGTTCATGGTGCCTGGCCAATCGCCGGCAATCATTTTGGGCAGGTACGTGTCCTTCAGTTGATCCGACCCGTGCGACAGCAATGCCGCGACTGCCCCTTGCGATAGCAACGGGCACAGGCTGAACGACAGGTTAGCCGCGTTCCAGATTTCTGTGACCGCAACCGAGACAACTTCGGGCAGACCCTGACCACCATATTTCTCCGGCCCCGGAAGCGCATTCCAGCCGCCCTCGCAGAATTGCCGGTAGGCTTCCCGCCAGCCGTCGGGGGTCACCACCTTGTCGCCGTCCAATTGGGCGCCAACCTTGTCCCCCAGCTGGTTGAGAGGATCGAGAACCTCGCCGCCAAAACGCCCGGCCTCCTCGATGATGGCCCGCACCGTCTCTTCATCGAGACCATCGTACACCCCGCGCTCGATCAGGCCCGGCAGGCCAACCGCACTATTGAGTGCAAAAAGAATATCCTCCACCGGTGCGCTATATGTCATGGAAAACCCGTTGCCGTTGGTGCGTTACTGTTGTTATGCCTCGGCCATCCTCGCAGGCCACTGTATGGTCTGGAACATACGCGCCATAGCACATGACGGAAAGCCGGATTCGTTCCTCATCACGGAGCTGTTTTGACCCAGCCGCGAACCACCAATGCATCATCCACCGAGATAGATCGGGCGGCCGCTATCATTCGCGCCGGCGGGCTCGTGGCGTTTCCGACCGAGACCGTATTCGGACTGGGGGCAGACGCGACCAACCCCGCCGCAGTTGCAAAGATTTATGCAACCAAGCAGCGCCCTGAATTCAATCCGTTGATCATCCACACGCCGGACGTCGATAGCGCAGCGCAGCTCGGCCGACTGTCGAAGCCCGCGCTCCGATTGGCCGAGGTGTTTTGGCCCGGTCCCTTGACCCTTGTCGTAACGAAGCGGCCTGACGCTGGCATTGCCGAGATCGCCGTGGCAGGTCTTCCAACAGTGGCACTGCGCATTCCGGACCACGCCATCGCGCAAGCGCTGCTACGCGCCGCCGATCGCCCCATTGCGGCCCCCTCGGCCAATCGATCCGGACGCGTCAGTGCGACGCGTGCCAGCCATGTCGCAGATGACTTCGGCAGCAACGTCGACCTCATCCTCAATGATCCGGAAACGCCGCGTGGCCTCGAGTCAACGATTGTCGACGTCACGGGAAACGAACCCGCAATTCTGCGCGTCGGCGCCATCACGCAAGAGTCGATTGCCCGCCTGTTCGATGGCAACATCGAAATCGGGCCAACGCCGGCACTGCCAAGCGCGCCCGGGCAGCTCTCAAGCCATTACGCCCCGTCGTGCCCGGTCCGAATGAATGTCACACAGGTCCGCGAGGGTGAGGTGTTGCTTGCCTTCGGGACCGACGTGCCGGCGCACTCTTGCCCAGCGATCAATCTCAGCCCGACGGGGGATCTGGTTGAAGCGGCGAGCCGCTTGTTTGCCGCGCTCCGGGAACTCGACCAGCCGGGTGCACGGGCAATTGCGATCATGCCGATCCCCAATGACGGATTGGGCGCTGCGATCAACGATCGCCTCCGCCGCGCTGCCGCTCCGAGACCGGTGGTCGACTGACAACAATTACAGCAGCCGGTGAGACCGGTGTTCCCAGTCAACGAGGCGCGGGTGCTCAGACATCCTGTTCGCGACGCGACCGGCCCCAACTGGCGCCATACCAATCATCGGTGCCGTAAAGCCAGATACGGAAGCGCGTCCAGAAGTCTTGTCGCTTCGTCAATTTCGCTTGTACATCGTCGATCTGTCGCTGGATCTCGTTCATGTCCGGCCGACCGTCGATTGGATCGACGACGGGCATCGGCGTGACCCTCAGCAGACCAGTGATTTCATTACGCAGAGCCAAAGATTCGGCTTTTGTTTCTTCGCGCAATTGATCAACAGCCAGGGCAAGCGTTTGTTGGTTGGTATTGAGCTTGATCATCGCGTCGTGGGTTCCGTTGTCGCCTCCACCATTGGCGATAACCCGTTCGATCCCTTCCGACGTGCGCTGTTCGAGCTGGCCGATGCGATCGCCCAGTCCTGTCATCAGGCGGGTTTGCTCCATCTGACGGTCGTGGACCATGTTGGACAGTGCGCCAACCCGGTCAGCAACGGACCTGGCCACCTCTTCAGCGATGCCGTCGCGCTGGTTCGCAAACGTGTCACCCACTCTTGCCATGGCCGTATCGATCAGCGCCTGCATTTGCACCTTATCGACGTCATGACTCACAACAGCACGGTCAAGCCGGTCGAAACGATCGACGAATCCCTCGACCATCAATCCATTGTCTTCCACCCGCCGCTCGACACCGGCAATAGCATTGACCAATGGCGCAACTTCAATGCCGCCGCCGTCACCACTCGATATGAGCTCCTTCGGCTGGCGCAATTCCGTCGTGAGCGGCCCAAGTTCAGGCGATTGGGCCAGTCGACGCTCCATCGCCATCAAACGATCCGGCATGCCGACCAGTGCCGCCTCCAGACGATCAATTTTCTGCTCGAAAACAGCCATGCTGTCCAAATTCTTGGCCAGCGCTGCCACTTCATCGAACTTGTCGCCCAGGCCGGCAACGGCTGTGAGGTTGCCGGCGCGTTCATTGAGTTCGTCAATTGTGGCAACAAGACCTTCCAATACTGACGGTTCGCCACCGACCGGCAAAGCTTCAACCGTGTTCTCGAGTGCATCAATGCGATTACCGAGAACGCCCCATGCCCGCGCCAGTTCGTCAAACTTGGAGGCAACGCTGCGTTCGACCGAATACAGTTGATCCAACACCAGCTTTTGATCCGCGCTAACAACCGGGTCAGCCACATGTTGAAGTCCGGCACCGTTGGCCGGAGGTCGCGATCCCGCGGCTCCACGCAGTTCGTCCAGCAGTTCGCTCACGGAACTCCTGTTCTCCGCGATGTGCTCTGACAACTCGTGCACCATGCGTTCCAACGCATCGATGCGGGTGTTTTGGAATGAATCCGTCACGGTCGGAGCCTCTCGATTGCGTTCGCGCGGGTCCTCGATCTGCATGTCCGGGTTGGTGCGCAGGCGCCAATCGGCACGGTGACGGGCCAAGAGATTGCGGCTGGAAAGATCACTCTTCATATCGAACAACGTGTCCAGGATATCTTCTATGGTAATGGGGGACCGATGCGCGTAGGCGCGATCGGCGGCGAAACGAAGAACGGTTGTAAATTCTTCCGAATTGCTAGGATTTGTCTGGCCGTTGGCGAAGGAGACCGGCAAGTCGCTGGCGATGATAGCGGCACTTTCCTGGCGCAGCGTCGTCACATTGACGTTGTAGTGGCGCAGCGCCTCGATGGCTTCAACCACCAGCGTCATCGCATGGACGAGATGTTCCAGCCCGACTTCGGATGCACGATGTGCGACGGCAAGGTCGTAGGCTTGGTTGCAGCACCGCAAAACCGGCTCGTCGACCCACAACGACGATGCTCCGTCGGCTGGCTCCAGCGCTCGCGCGAGCCAAGCGCCGGACGGTCCCGATCGCGCCGACGCCGCCCGTCCACCCGTGCCACCTTGCGGCGCCACCAGGTCTAGTCCTTCACCCTTGTACGACATCGACACTGCGAACTCGATTCCAAACTCTGGAGCGCCCACGGCACTCGTCCACAACTGGCGACCAACGCGGCCCACCTGATCGCTCATCGATCCGGCCCATACACGTCAGAGCAACGCACATTGGACGTTCACCAACAGATATCATCGACCTATAACACGGCAGTCTATTGACTGTTGCAAGCAAACGCCGGACGCAATGCCCACAGCCACAAATATCGTGAACAGTTGCAGATAGATAACGAAAAATCGGCCATCGTCGAGAATTTGTAATCAAATCTCCAAAGATGCGGAACGTACGTCGAACAAACGCGCAAGATTACGCCTCTGCCTGGGCGGTGACCTGAGTTTTCTTCTTCTCCGGACCACCAAGCAAAGCAAGCGCCTCGTCCGCACGAACATTGCGGCAGTCGAGCCAGGCAGTAAAATCCTCCTCTGCCAGGATGGCCGGCATCCGTGCGCAGTATGCTGCTGCCGCACCGTAGGCGGGAACGGTTATAAGGGCCATGCTGTCGATCTCACTGCCATCGGCTCCCATCCATTGCTCGTAGAGCGCCGCAAAACCCAGCACGCTGCGATCGGCCGCCTGGAGGAGATAGGGGACTTTCACGCCTGACGCTTCCGACCAGACTCGAAAACCGTTCGCCGGAACCAAACACCGCTTATGCCGGATCGCACCGCGGAATGAGGGTTTGTCAGCGACGGTTTCGACCCGTGCGGACGATAGTGTGGCGAGGCGATCAAAGTCGCGCACCCACGCCGGGATCAGACCCCAGCGAACCAGCGCAGCTTCACGGCGCATCGCGTGATCGTTGCGCACGATCATTACTGGCTGTTTCGGCCAAATCGCCTCGCGGGGCGGATAATCATGCGAATTGTGGTAGCCAAACCGCTGCTGCACCACGTCCGGCGGCGATGTCAGGCTGTAGCAAGTCGCCATAGGACGGTCCCTCCCGTGTTTCGACACGCCAACGCTCGGACTCCATCATGACAGCGCCAACACATTCGAAAAGCCATTGGCCAAGGGCTGCCGCCAGCGCCGCCATATTCCGTCGCGATCAGGTTCTGATCGTCGAACGCGGAAAGGGCGGCTCTATCGGACTTTGGAGTTTGCCGGGCGGCCATATCGAACCTGGGGAGACGGCAGCCGCTGCTGCAGCCCGCGAGGTCCAGGAAGAGACCGGAATTATTTCGGAAATCCGCCAGTTGGTGGATGTCCACAATGCGATTTTCCATGGTGATGATGGCAACCTGCGAGCTCACTACGTTCTATGTGTTTACTGCGGGCTCTGGCAGTCCGGTGAACCGATAGCCGCCAGCGACGCCCGCACGGCACGCTTTGTCCATCCTGCTGATTTGATCAACTATCAGCTCACACCCGGCGTTCAAGACTTCGTCGCCCGAGCCGAGCGGCTACTTGGACCACTATTGCCTTGAACACTGATCGCATGCCGGCCAATCACGTCATTGTAAGCGGAATTGACTGGTATTCCTGCAACCATGCCCGAAGTTCTGATCAGGTTGTCGCCGAAGCCAAGCCAAGACAGGCGCCCATCATGTTCAAGTACCCCGTGCCGCACCTTATCATTCTCATCGCAGCCGTAACGATGATCTCGTCACCTGTGCTCGCAAGCCCTGATCGCTGGAAATTTGAAGGTTGGTCAAAGACGGACTTCTCACGCACCAAGATCGATTTCGGCGAGATCCTTTCCGGCGGTCCTCCCAAGGACGGCATACCGGCCATAGACAAACCGACATTCGAAACATTGAACAAATCGAATGCTCTCAAGGATAATGTCCCCGTTATCGGGCTGGAGATCAACGGTGATGCCCGCGCCTATCCAATCCCGGTGTTGATGTGGCACGAGATCGTCAACGATACCGTCGGCGGTGAACCGGTGACGGTCACGTACTGTCCACTGTGCAATGCCGCGCTGGTTTTCCATCGCAAAGTAGGTGACCAGGTTCTCGACTTCGGAACAACGGGCAAGTTGCGAAATTCAGATCTTGTCATGTACGACCGTCAAACCGAATCATGGTGGCAGCAGTTCACGGGCGAAGCGATCGTCGGTCGACTGATGGGCACCGAGCTGAAACTCCTGCCGTCACGACTGGAAAGCTTCAGCGACTTCAAGCAACGCCATCCGAACGGCAAGATTCTTGTCCCGAACAATCCCGCATTCCGCCCTTACGGCCGCAATCCCTATGTCGGTTATGACTCGGCCGCCCGGCCGTTCCTCTATCGCGGCAGCATGCCGGAAGGAATCGAACCGATGGCCCGTGTCGTCGTCGTGCGCAACAATGGACAAGCGAGCGCCATTTCGCTAAAGGCCGTGCGCGATAAGAAGAAGGTCATGCTTAACGGCATTCAAATCTCATGGAAAGCCGGGCAGGCCTCGGCGCTCGATACCTCCGACATCGCCAAAGGTCGCGATGTCGGCGGCA
>JBPCWB010000250.1:0-3867 GCA_051009955.1 Hyphomicrobiaceae bacterium
CTCGACTTCAAAACGGTCGGAGTCCGGCAAGGCTATCTCGAAAAGTCGAACGTCAACCCGGTGACCGAGATGATGCGGCTGATCGAGATCTCGCGTGCGTTCGAGGCCGTGACAAGCAGTCTGTCGAACAGTCAATCGACCATGAAAGAGTCGATCAGGACGCTTGGCGAATCCAAATAACAACCCGGCAATCGAACCAATACGCGATCAGCCCCCTCCAAATCGTGGTCAATGAACAATTCACTCGCCAGACTGCGTGACGCCACACAACGCCATAGCGCTGCGGCGAAAACGGCGCGGGTTGGTGGGACGGTGGTCCAAATCGGCTCCGACTCGTGCCAACTGGCAGGGCTGTCAAACCACGCCTGTATCGGCGATCTGGTAGAATTCGAACTGGCCGGCGGCCTGCCGTTCGGACAAGTCGTCCACGTTGACCAAACCTGCACGACGGTCCGTGCCTTTCAGAGTTTGGTCGAACTCAACGTCGGCGCCCGCGTCTGGCAGATCGGACCGGCAGAAATCCGGCCACATCCCTCGTGGCGCGGCCGCACGCTCAACAGTCTCGGGCGTCCCATCGACGGAAACGGACTGTTACAACCGGGCCCAGAGGGCGTTCGTCTCGAGGCAAGACCGCCGGCCGCGCTGCAACGTGGTCGCGTCCTGAATCCATTGCGCACGGGTGTTCGCGTCATCGACTTGTTTACACCGTTGTGCAACGGACAGCGGATCGGCATTTTCTCCGGCTCCGGTATTGGAAAATCGACTCTGCTGCAAATGCTCGCCCGCGCCCCGGACTTCGATACGACTGTGATCTGCCTGGTCGGCGAACGCGGTCGCGAGGTCCGCGAGTTCTTGGAAGACGGCCTGGGCCCTGTTGCCCAGCGCTGCGTCTCCGTCATTGCGACGGGCGACGAAAGCACAATGATGCGTCGTCTCGCACCGTCCACGGCCATGAGCATTGCCGAGTACTTTCGCGACCTGGGTGACAATGTCTTGTTCCTGACGGACTCGATAACGCGTTTTGCGCACGCTGCACGCGACATCGCGATATCGACAGGCGAGCCTCCCGTGCAGCGCGGTTATCCGCCCAGTGTCTTCGCGGACATTGCTCGATTACTCGAACGAGCCGGTCCGGGTGCGGATGGCGCCGGCACGATTACCGGCATCTTCTCGGTGCTCGTTGACGGCGATGATCATGATGATCCGGTGGCCGACTCGATCCGCGGCATCCTCGACGGGCATGTCGTCCTGGATCGCAAAATCGCCGAGCAGGGTCGCTATCCGGCCATTGACCCACTGCGTTCGGTATCCCGTCTGGCCCGCCACGTCTGGTCGCCCGAGCAGGAAGAATTCGCACAATCAATGCGCGCCCTTATTGCGCGGTATGAGGATACCAGCGACCTGCGCATGATTGGCGGTTATCAGGCCGGTAGCGATGCCAAAATTGACCAGGCGGTGACGCTTGCGCCCGCACTTTATGACTTCCTGCGACAATCACTCGACCAGCCAGAACTTGACGACGTCTTTGCAAAGGCCGCCGCGACACTGCGCGAAGGCATGGGATTGACGGAGGTGAGCGGTCCCAACACCAGCGGTTAAAGCCGCCGACCGTGCAGCTGATGCCAGTTGGAGTCTGTCCGTCTCAGGTGATCACGCTCTAGTCCAAACTATCCGACTGATGGCAGATCGGGCAGGACCATTTCGTGCCGCGCGGACGGACGGGATGGAAGAAATTTCCACTCGGTTTGAAGTTGTGGAACAACTCGCATTCCTTCAGGAATGCCGCCTGATTGTCATCCGTGAAAATGTACTTGAACAGAACGTCTGAGCCAATGAAGTTGCGCAGAACCGGGCGCAGGTCGTCATCGGTCCGGCCAATGCGATTGAGGCAGAACCGTCCGCCGGCGTCAATGCTGCCCAGCGCGAAAACACCGGCCGAACGCTTCCGGATGGCCAGATCAATTCCTTCCACGCAAAGTCGGTAGGGCCCATTCAATCCGGCTGATGCCATCTAACCTCTCCTCGCCATCCCCTTGGTCATGCACCCGGCGCGATTGCTCGTCGTGCAGAATTGGGTCCGCTGCAGCGCCGTCAACCTCATCCGTCAGACTTCTTGCGGATGTCCTCGCTCGCTACGAAGCGCAGTTGATCGAGCATAATGTGCTTGATGACCTTGGTTCCATAGCGCGCATTCACAGATTCCTTAACCGTCTTCAGGAGTTTCTTGAGATTGACCCGCTTCATTTTCCCGAAGTTGATACCATCCTCAAGATAGATTGCGTGGATCACCTCATCCGAGATCGGCACATCCGGGGCCATCGGGAGTTTCTTCGCCTTCCCCTTGCCGATCGTGTAGATCAGGCTTGCGATGGCATAGCCTTGAACACGGCCGTCCCGCACGACCGGAACAGCAATCGGCCGCATCTTGATGTGTTCAAGCTTTTCGGTCTTCTTTGCGCTCTTGGTGTCGGGATCGCCTCCCATCAAAGTTGCGCCGGCGTAGGTCGAGCCCAGCGCGACCAGACAAACCCAAAGCCCTATGACGAGATGATTGACCATAATGACCGGACGTGATCGTTAAAGAGTTCTTGAGTAGGTTCCGTCGGAGGCTTCGCTCTCGATTGCGCCGTGAACAATCTGAACGACCTCCTCAATGGCTTGCATGTGCGCCTTGAGCAAAAGAGCATTCTCATCAGTCTTGCGGCGCAACTCGTCTAACGGCGAAGCAAATTCCAACCGCTGCTGTAGATCCGGTTGTTGCCCCATCAAGCGACTGAGCTCGATCAGGCATTGGCCCTTGCGGCGGCTGAACTCGATCATGTCAACCGCTCCCCCGGCACGCAGCGCAGCTGTTTCCTCGTCCAGCACGCCGATCGCGCGATCAATCGAACCATGAACCCGTCGCATGTGGCTGTCGCCCATGCTCGCGCTGTCGCCTTCAAATCCGGCAGAGAATTGTGTCGACATCGTTTCCGTCACTTTGTTGGCTCGGATTGTTGCATCACCACGTCGCCTCTAGGCTGTGGCCCGGCGACATCCCCCAGCAATTTGAAATCGCCACGCTCTGCAATAGAACGGCCAATCTGCTCAAGAAGCTTCGATCGCCAAAGGCTACCGCCAGCACCTTTTCCAAAGAGACTTTCCATCGACTTCGGCATGGCAGCGTCGAGAAGGTTTTGCAGCATCAAGGCTTCAAATTCGGCATAGACTTTCTTGTCGCCCGCTTGCGCAGTCGCAGAGGCCGACCGGACGCCTTGAGCGCGAACCTCAGCCGCCGGCCTTGCGACAGTCGAGTCCGGCTGAGCGGCAGTAACTGTTATCGACCATGAGCCGTCCATGGAGCCGGACCTTACCCTTCACGTTCGTGCGATTGGTGGTCACAATAGCTTGGAAGACTTGTCGCAACCTTATTGCTCGCGAGCAGCATTCTGGACAACACGCTCGCCTGACTGTTTCTCGGAGGCGTCGCGACTCAGCGCGCGTGTGTGGCCGGCCAACTGCTCCTCGGCCCTCTCAGCCATTGACTTGGCACGATGAACGACGCGTCGCTGTGCATCCCGCTGTGGGCGAATATCATCAATCTCCGCGCTGACGGTCCGCAGCTTTCGGGCTATGGAGTCGGGGAACAAGCACGCCGAGGGGTCCTCTGCACCAAATTGTGCAATGAGGCGATCACGCAACTCCAGAAGCGCGATCAATCGATGCTCATACTGTCCCAGTTGCGCCAGCTCCACCTGGTACTTCATGGCGAGACCCTGCTGCAGACGTTGCCACTTTTGACGGTCACTCCGAGACGACTTAGCCATTGGCCAACCACAGCGAGAACGACTCCACGAAGACGCCCAGGAATTCACCGATCGTGAAGTA